>JBFHPN010000420.1:0-3019 GCA_041592735.1 Oleiphilaceae bacterium
CCCCGTGACAGACCAAAGGTATTCGCTTTTGTGATATCAAGTTGATCGCTTGTTAGTGTAGGCGAGCTAATTAGAATATTTAAAACGCCCTATAAAGAAGTGAAGAAGGTAGCAATATTTTAAGCACGTTATCCCATTTTTTTTATTCTGGTGGATACGTACAATGAATGAGCATTTGCTTGCGCCTTGATATAACGCTCAACACAGCGCAAACTTTCCTCATCGGCCATGGCCAGTACAAGAAACCCTCTGCGATCTAATCGCATCAACATTCTGGCAGCATGCTCACTAGGGAAACCCATTTTTATCAATAATTTGACCAAGAACTCATAATTAATATCATCACTATTTACTATCTCAAGTGAATAATCGCTGACCTGACTACTTTTGATGGTAAACCACAGCCTTTCATCAAACGTATCCATATCAACAATTGATGCCTGATCCAACAGCTCTAGCACAGCAATGCGAGCGGCCTGATTTCGTTCCATATAGCGATTTAAGGTTTTTAATAATCGCATTGCCAGTTCACCTTTATAAGCTATGTCTCATCGACATTATTCAACAAGCGTTGATGATACGCATTAAATTATTCGAGCTAACATATACCCGGCCGCAAGTTGCCATAAGCAATATCTGAATGCGAAATGATCCGGGAAAGGATAAGCTGCGTAACATGAATATACATTGTTCATAAGGTTATTTATGCCACTACACAGCCTCTATTGGTTTACCCAGGATCTGCGCATCACTGATAATCAAGCGCTCTTCGCCACCCAGAACAGCGAAACGCTTACCTGCATCTATATCGTTGACCCGAGAAAATTTAAGGCCCTCAGGTGGCAACTTGCATCGCTTGGCCCACACCGATGGTCGTTCATTCAGGATTCACTAAGCGATTTGTCTGCGCAACTGCACATGCTAGGCCAACGCCTGCATGTATATTACGGAGAACCGGAAACTATCATTCCCAGATTATGCCACCAGTATCATCTTAACCACTTGATTTGTACACGACTTCCCGGAAGTGATGAAAAAAGACAGCTACGCACCATTCAGGCATCACTTCCTCAGCTTAAAATTGAACAATTTGATAACTATACCTTGTTTGAAGCCGAGCACCTCCCATGCTCAACTGAGACCTTGCCAGAGACTTTTTCAGGCTTTCGCAGACAAGCGGAAGCTGCCGACGTCAAAGAGCCTCTAAGGCAAGCAGATTCACTTCCTCTGATGCCTAAATTATTTGCCTTACCTGCAATTCAACGCCCCTCATGGGTTCCGATACATCCCTCTTGCAACACCAGCTTTAAAGGAGGCGAAACCGAAGCTCAGCGCCATTTGGCCAAGTATTTCTCCGGCACACAAGCACAACGCTATAAAGCATCTCGGAATGAACTCGATGGCTGGCAAAACAGCAGCAAGTTATCGGCTTGGCTAAACCAGGGGTGTTTATCCCCAAGGCAGCTTAAGTTTAGCTTAAACCAATATGAACAATCTCATGGTGAAAATGATTCAACCCGTTGGCTTTACCTTGAATTGTTATGGCGCGAATATTTTCAATGGCTGCATTCCAAAATAGGCACCAGGTTATTCCATTTTAAAGGCTTGGCTAAAAACGCACCTCTCACTAGCTTTTATCCTGAACGCTTCAAAAAATGGTGCCATGGACAAACGCCCTACCCCTTGGTAAATGCCTGTATGAATGAGCTCAGAACAACTGGTTATTTAAGCAATCGAGGCAGACAGATTGTTGCCAGCTGCCTGGTGAATGAACTCAGCCTGGACTGGCGCTATGGCGCCGCATGGTTTGAACACCAATTGATTGATTATGATGTCGCCATAAACTGGGGGAATTGGCAGTATATTGCCGGCGTAGGGGTCGATCCACGCGGTGGCAGGCATTTCAACCTGGAAAAACAAACCGAACTTTACGACCCTTTAGGCCAATATCGAAAGAAATGGGGAGGCACTAATGCAGGGCCACTAGACTCAGTAGATGCTGCCGACTGGCCCATAATATAACGAAAAGAAGTATGTATTCATCGTTTTTCCCGAAGCTGTTTTAGTTGACTTTGCTTCTTTTAAATTAGTAGAGTTCGATTTTCAGATGTAGAGTCGTTGTAGTCGTATGGATAATAAATGGATTTTGATGTTTAAGGAGAAACTTTCAAATAAGTTACTCATCCCATCTAAAGCAGTACTAATTTTATTGACCAGCATTTTTCTTTTTGCATGTGGTGGCGGCGGAGATGGTGGAGGCAGCAGTTCTTCACCAGACGACCTACCCAGTTTATCAGCATCTCAACCAGTGCTATCATTCAGTTCCACCAAGCGCTTCAATTTTACATGGACAGATTCGGAGAGTGCTGAATTCTACCGCTTATTCGAAAATAATGACGAAGGTTCTGGATTTGTTCAAATAGGTTCTGATATTCCTCAAGGAGAAGAAACCGTTAGCATCTATGTGCCGCTGTATAAGCGGATGAACGCCCGCTACATTCTTCAGACCTGCAATATGAGCGAATGTTTAGACTCTGATGAAATCTCAGTTAACGGCAATTTAACTGCTAGTGTAGGTTATATTAAATCTACTAATGAAAATGATAAATAGTCCTGCATGAGGCATAGGATGAACAAACAAAAGGATAGATACCGACTATGAGCAGATTTTTTTATTTATCATTCGCTATTATCTTACTGTGCGGTTGTAGCCAGCAAAATGAAGACACCACATCAACCGAATCTAAGCCCGCCTTCTGGCCGCCTTTTGAAGACAGTCATGTACCGGACGACTATGGCTACCTTATCGATAGTCCAGTTGCTGGCATTAGGTATGTATCAGGCAAGCATTTTGGCATAACGGATGAAACAGGACGCTTTGGCTATATGCAGGGAACCAGCGTCCGATTCTATGTAGGCGACATTCCAGTCGGTTACGCAGTGGAGCCTGCGCTGCGCTTGACGCCCTACGAACTAGCGGACAAGAATGAAGCACTAGCCATCAGAATTGCTCAATTTC
>JBFHPN010000421.1:0-3017 GCA_041592735.1 Oleiphilaceae bacterium
AACCATTGCAGAACACTTAAGCAGGCAACAGGCGCTGTTTCTGTGCGCATTACGCGGGGGCCAAAGGTACAGGCTATGAATCCGGCATTTCTGGCTATTTCTATTTCAGATTCTGATAATCCGCCTTCCGGGCCTATGAGCAGGTTTACGTGCTCGGGCCGGTTTTGGATCGCTGTCAGTGTTTGAGTATCCCGGTGGTGAAAAACTAACGACAAACCTTGAGACGCGTGTTTATCGATCCAATCCTGCAAAGTACTTACCGGGTGAATGATCGGCACGGTTGCTCTGCCGCATTGTTCAGCTGCACTGATGGCAACTTGCTGCCAATGCTCGCGACGTTTGTGTTCTCTGTCCGTATTTAATTTTAGCTCGCAGCGCTCACTGATTAAGGGGGTGATTTCGTTGACGCCAAGCTCCGTGCTTTTCTGGATAGCAAAATCCATTCTGTCTCCTCGCGACATTACCTGGCCAAGATGCGTGTGCAGCGGAGATTCTCGCTGTACGTGTTCAATACTTTCTATCTTTACGCTGACTCTTTTTTTAGAGCAGCTGAAGATTCTCGCATGATAGAAACAGCCATTGCCATTGAATAGTTTTAGGGCATCGCCTGCCTTCATGCGTAGCACGTTGGCGACATGGTGGGCAGCGTTTGCGGTGAGTTCAAGCTCATACCCACTAATTGCAGCTTGTTCAATGGCGTCGTTAGAGGTCTTAATAGATGTCTCTGTAGAGGCATCCAGGGATATTTCTGTGAAAATGGTAGGGATTCGCATGCCAAGCCTGAGTCTGTGATGAGTGAAGACATTCCAATACGCGCCTCATTATCTACAAAGAACCACGGGGCGTCTATTCAGCTGAGGGTAAAAGACTATTCCATTATTGAATGCTTGCGATTTTGTAACACGTTTTGCCGCACGAACTAGCGAACTATAGTCTGTTTATACGGATTTTAAAGGTATATAATCGCGCTTTATCCGAGTACTGATCTGTTCCGGAATAATTGAACCTGTTTCAGAATTAATGTGCTCACGCCTACGAATTATAGTTGACTAATGCTATATTGAAACGCCTCCCTTAATTGTGTATGTCGAATGAAGTATTTAAAGAAATTTAATCAGCGCCTCAGGAAAATGCGCGAGACCAGACGTTTATCGCATCAGGAAATTGCGGCTTTTTGTTTGGTTGACCCTTCAGTAGTCGAATCCTGGGAGTCGGATCAGGCAGAGCACCGTTGTTATCCTACCCTGGATAACTTACTGGATCTTTGCTTCAAAACAGGCACTGCCCTGGAAACGTTTATCGATATTCCTGTAGCCCCTGTCGCCAGACAGCTCGGTTTGCCAGGGATCAACTTAGGGGACGAAAGTGATATTACTGAGTCCTTGTCGGAATTGGATGAGCGAATCAGCAAATTAATTCCAGCGACAGACGAAAGTGAACTACTTAGGCGTTATCGTAAGTCCGACGCACAAACCAAAGAGCTGATCCTGCAACTGATCGCTTCCTGATCGTTCACTGTGTTTGACGGATTAATAATCTCGATATAAAAGCAAAAAAAAGGGGCGCGAGCCCCTTTTTTTATGCTTAGTTTTTAAGCCTGATTAGGGTTATAGATGTTCTTGTAAACATAATTAGTGGCCTCAACAAAACCGTCGACACTGCCGCAATCAAAACGTTTGCCTTTAAATTTGTACGCGAGCACACAGCCTTTTTTGGCTTGCGTTAACAGTGCATCGGTAATTTGAACTTCGCCATTTTTGCCGGGCGGTGTATTTTCGATGATTTCGAATATATCGGGTGTCAGGATGTAACGCCCGATAATGGCCAGATTTGACGGCGCATCTTCCGGTGCCGGTTTTTCCACCATGTCGGTAATTCGATACAAACCTTCTTTCATGGATTCACCAGCAATGACCCCGTATTTATGTGTTTCATTAGCGGGGACTTCCTGTATTGCAACGATGCTGCATCTGAATTGTTTATATAACTCAGCCATTTGTTTGAGTACACCGTTACCCGCTTCTTCACCGATACAATAATCGTCTGCGAGTAACACAGCAAAGGGGTTATCTCCCACCAGGGTTTTTCCGGACAAAATGGCATGACCTAAGCCTTTCATTTCATGCTGGGGCGTAAAAGAGAAGGTGTTGTTGCTGATTAGAGAACGAATAGACGCAAGTAACTCTTCTTTGCCTGTGCCTTGAATCTGGTGCTCCAGTTCATAACTGATGTCGAAGTGATCGGCAATAGCACGTTTGCCGCGCCCGGTTACAAACCCGATGTTGTTCATGCCGGCTTCCTGTGCTTCTTCAACGCCATATTGAACCAGTGGCTTGTTTACCAGGGGAAGCATTTCCTTAGGCATGGCTTTGGTGGCAGGTAAAAAACGGGTTCCGTAGCCGGCTACGGGAAATAAGCAGTTTTTAATCATTCCTTGGTCCTTCGATAACAATACAATTAGTCACAAACCTTAATGTTAGGTACCTATAAAGTACTTAAGTTAAGAATAAAGATAGCTAAAAGTGTATCGCAAAGCCGTATTAAGCGCACGGCTCAGGGCGACTTTTTGCTTAACTTTATCGAAACAAGCAATTTTTCTGAATAAATTCATAAATAATGCGCTCAAACGCCAAGATCGGGCTAAACTATCACTATTCAGGTGTCGGTATACAGAGTCACACATAGCCTTAAAGGGTGAGACATGGCGCAAAAATATGATGATTTAAGTTTACTGTCAGTGAAGTCTGCCTTCGATCATTTGCAGTCAACCATTAACCGTGCCTTGCAGCGAATTGATAGGCAGAGTCAGTTGAGTCACCATGAAGTCTTTTCGGTGGTGAAAGAACGGCGAAAATTAGCCAAAGTATTAAAGCTGGATCAGCGCTTGATCCATCTTTATAACACCTTATCTAAACGCGCCAGCTTGAAAATCGCTGAACATGAAAGCTTGATACATTGTGAAATCAGTTCAAGCATTATTGTTCATGAAGGTGATGAAAAAACGATACAGTTTAAAC
>JBFHPN010000422.1:0-3013 GCA_041592735.1 Oleiphilaceae bacterium
ATTCATAGAACTCCCTTTCAGCAAAGCTGCGCCAGTTGTGGTGATGATCAGACCACTTATTTAAGAAATGGGCCTATTCATCTTTGTCAGTCATGCAGAAAACCGCTGTATGAGCGAGAAAGGCGCTTAAAGATCTCCGACATCGCGGATACCTGGGAAAACATTGGAGTAGATGTCGTAGAAATTTTTGTACGCATGTCTGAAATACCCATAAAAGAATTCCCTGAGTGTTGAATTGCACCCAAAATTGACCCACTTCACCCTATAATTTGCATCGAATTTTGACCCACGTATAAACCCTTCCTGCGATTATTGAGCAGGAGAAATTAGGAGTGATAGACGTGGCTCTATTGAGTGTTATTCGACGGTGGCATTTTCGTGAACAGATGCCGATCAGAGAAATAGCCAGACGAACTGGCTTGTCTCGCAATACCGTTCGCAAATATCTGGCAACCAACATTGTTGAACCTGCATACCCCGCCAGAAAAACCCCAAGCAAACTGGATGATTATGAAGATACGCTTCGCAACTGGCTGATTCGCGAATCACGTCGTCCACGCAAACAGCGGAAAAACTCCCGGCAACTTCACAAAGACCTGGTCTCCATTGGCTTTGCCGGTTCCTATGACCGGGTCGCTGCATTTGCACGGCAATGGCGACAGGAACAACTAGAAGCACAACGTACATCCGGCAAGCATGCATATGTGCCACTCCAATTTGCACCGGGCGAGGCCTTCCAGTTTGATTGGGGCGAGAACTATGCACTGATCGCTGGCGCGAACACAAAACTTCAGGTTGCCCATACCAAGATGTGTCATAGCCGATCCTTTGTCTTGCGAGCCTATATGCTGCAAAGTCATGAGATGCTGTTTGATGCACATTTCCATGCTTTCCGTGTATTTGGTGGCATTCCTGAGCGTGGTATTTACGACAATATGAAGACCGCTGTCGACAAAGTCGGACGAGGCAAGGAGCGCCAGATCAACAGGCGCTTTCAGGCAATGGTCAGCCATTATCTATTCGAAGCAGAGTTTTGCAATCCAGCATCCGGCTGGGAAAAAGGCCAGGTTGAAAAGAACGTTCGCGATGCCCGCCAGCATATCTGGCAGCAGATACCACGTGTTGGCTCTCTGGATGAGTTGAATCAGTGGCTTGAGAAGGCCTGTCTTCAATATTGGGAGGAGCACACACATCCTGAAGATCGGGCACGTACGATTGCAGATATCTGGCGTGAAGAGCGCAGCAGTCTGATGGCGTTGAGCGCTTGCTTTGATGGCTTTGTCGAACACACCAAGCGCGTATCCTCAACCAGTCTGATTACCTTCGAGAATAACAGATATAGCGTACCCTCCAGCTTTGCCAACTGTGTCGTAAGCTTGCGCGCCTATGCAGATCGCTTGGTGATTGTTGCCGAAGGCAACGTGGTAGCTGAGCATGCACGGGTCTTCAGTCGGGACAGGAACGTCACCGGTAAAACAATTTACGATTGGCGACATTATCTCTCCGTCGTGCAACGCAAACCCGGCGCTTTACGCAATGGTGCGCCCTTTAATGAGCTGCCCGACAGCTTCAAGCAACTTCAAACACGGTTACTCAAACGTAAAGGCGGCGACCGGGATATGGCGGATATCCTAGCGATGGTACTTTGGCATGATGAAAGACAGGTAGCGCAAGCCATTGAAGAAGCGCTTGAATCTGGCGAACCCTCAAAACAGCACGTGCTTAACTGCCTGAATCGGTTACAGGACCAACCCAAGCCGGAGAAATTGAAAACGCCCGTGACACTGCAACTGGTCACTGAGCCGAAAGCCAATGTGACGCGTTATGATGCCTTACGGGGGTATTCATTATGAATCAGGACGCACTGATCAAATCACTGAAAACCCTCAAACTGTTTGGTATGGCGGAAACGCTTTCAGAGCATAACACTCAAAGTACAGCACTCTATCAGCAAGTCATGCCGCTCCTCGATACGCTGATTAAAGCAGAAGTGGCTGAGCGGGATGTCCGGTCGATCAACTATCAGATGAAAGCGGCGAAGTTCCCGGTATTCCGTGATCTCAATGGCTTCGACTTTGCCGAGAGCATGGCGGATGAAGCCCTTGTGCGCTCTCTACACCGTTGTGACTTTATCCAGGATACGCAAAACATCGTGCTCATCGGTGGCCCCGGAACGGGCAAGACCCATCTGGCAACGGCCATCGGCGTGCAAGCCATACAGCATCATCGATTAAGAGTTCGCTTCCTGTCGACGATTGATCTGGTTAATGCGTTGGAATTAGAGAAACAGCAAAACAAACACGGACGACTGGCCAACAGACTCGTCCATACTGATCTGGTGATTCTGGATGAGCTGGGTTATTTACCCTTCAGCCAGAATGGTGGTGCCTTATTGTTTAATCTGATCAGCAAACTATATGAACGAACCAGTATCATTATCACCACCAATCTCAGCTTCTCGGAATGGTCGAGTATCTTTGGCGATCCGAAGATGACCACTGCGTTACTGGATCGACTAACGCATCACTGCCATATCGTGGAAACAGGTAATGATAGTTATCGGTTCAAACAATCCAAGGAAGGAAAAACTGGTAAATCAAGAAAGAGATAAGCCATAATCTGGCTGACTTAGGCGGGTCAAAATTAAATGCAAATGGTGGGTCATTTTTAAGTGCAAATTAACAGTCCTATTCAACTTAAGATCTATTTTAACACTCTGAAAGTATGTCATGCGTGGTTTAAGATTTCTCAAGAGGTTGCTTTCACCATCTCTACCTTGAATGTCGACTATTACAAAGGTCTAGAAATTGAGTTTGGTGATGAGATAGGTCCATTTAGAGCAAAGCCTAGACTAATACGCGAAAATATTGGTCAGAGTAAAAAGAAGTCAAACACGGTGATCAGAAAAGAAAAAAACAAAAAACAGAAAAAATCGAGAAGAAAGAATCGTCGAAAAAAATAACTAGGTTCGAAAATAATTTGATGTGGAAAAATGCTACTTGTAGATTTTTAA
>JBFHPN010000423.1:0-3012 GCA_041592735.1 Oleiphilaceae bacterium
CCAGATCTTCAGCTCGGCAGAGGTCACCTCCGGCCAAGCTTATGATGCATTAGTAAATGTAATGCAGAATGATGCAACCTTAGCCAAATACTTACAGGCTTAATCCGTCTGTATGATAACAAGGGGGCAGCGTCCCCTTGATTTTTTTACGCTTTCTCTGTGTATCAGATCATTCATACCTATTCTTTCGCTTCATCACTAAGCCTTTTTTCATGCTTGTTTCTACCCATCCTGTAATGCTGTGTTGCCTGCTGGTTCTTTCCACTTTATCGCTGCATAGCCAGAGCAATGATCAACCAAGGGCATCATCCGTTCTGATGTCTGCTCAACAGCTAGAGAACCTGGCTGAAAACAGACAATGGCTGGATCTTTTACATTTTCATCAGATCGGACTCTTCAGCCGGTTTGAAAGTCAGGCAGACAACCCGCGTTTTTTTCTTTCAGCAAAAGGAAAACAAGATGCCAAAGCCGAGCTCCTCGCCTTGTTGACGGCCCTGGAAAAGTCCGATTACGCGGATGACTCCGCTATCTGCCGCTTTCCAGCACGCACGCATTGGCTGCAACAACAAGGATTCTTGCCCGCTATCGACATCGATAAGTGTCAGGCCTTCAGTGCCTGGCGACAGAAACTCGATGCGCGCAGCCTGACATTGGCATTTCCGGCTGCGTATCTGAATAGCCCCTCGTCCATGTATGGCCATACGTTTATTCGCATAAACCGTAACAAAGGCAATAACCCCCTGCTGGATTTCAGCATTAATTTTGCTGCCAACGCGGACCCCGATGACAACGAGCTAATCTTCAGTTTTAAAGGGCTAACAGGCGGTTATCCGGGTATTTTTAGCGTTCTGCCCTATTATGAAAAAGTCAAAGAATATAGCTTTCTGGAATCCAGAGATGTCTGGGAATACGATCTTGACCTGACCGATGACGAGATACAGCAGTTCATTCGGCATGTATGGGAGGTTCAGCAAACCCACTTCGATTATTTTTTTATCGGAGAAAATTGCTCTTACCACTTACTCACTCTGTTAGATGCCGCCAGTTCACGATTCAATTTAGCCCGGCAGTTCAAAATCGGTGCCATTCCTGCAGATACGGTCCGCGCGATCAAAGAAGCTGGCTTAATAACTCAAGCGACTTTCAGACCATCCACCATGAGTTTACTGACCCACATGCTCAAGGAGACGTCCCTAGACATTCAACAAACTGCCAGACATATTGTAGAGCAGGACGTAACACTGGCTGATACCCTCAGCCGCTTTAACCGCACAGAGCAGGCCCAGCTCCTGGAAATAGCGTATCAATACAGTCGCTACCTTTCTGTCAGAAAAAAACAGGATCAGAAAAAACAGGGCCAAAAAGCCTTAGCTATTTTATCTGCCAGAAGTAAAGTTGATACGAACCAGGTATTTAGCGAGCCCCCCAGGCCTGCATTTCGAGATGATGAAGGCCATCACTCAAGCAGGCTGGAAGCCACAACAGGTATCAAGGATTCCAACCATTATTTACAGCTGGGGATTCGTGCCGCCTACCATGACCGGCTGGACAATGCACCCGGTTACTTGCAGGGCGCCCAACTGGAAATGCTGCATTTGCGTATTCGACACACCC
This sequence comes from Oleiphilaceae bacterium, assembly GCA_041592735.1. Lineage (GTDB taxonomy): Bacteria > Pseudomonadota > Gammaproteobacteria > Pseudomonadales > Oleiphilaceae > PZPK01. The sequence goes on from JBFHPN010000423.1 coordinate 1,615, forward strand.
GCACAGATAGCGCTAATGAGTTCAGTCGGATTGAACATATTGGCCTGGTGGATATTGCCTCTTATAGCCCCGGAAACTATTTGGTTCAACCACTTTCCTGGGAAGTATCAACGGGATTGAAGCGGCCAGATAGCGCAGAGGATCAACTCCTACCTTATCTCAGCGCAGGCTGGGGGGCGTCGTCATTGTGGTTTAATCAGCATGTGTATGCTCTGGGTGTGTTTGAATTAAATATTGATAAGGATATCGAACACAAACATCACTTCAGCGCAGGCCCTAAAATTGGCTGGTTACATCAGCAAAACAATTGGGCCATAAACCTGGATTTCATCCAAAGACTGGACCTCTCAGGCGCTCGCTTTGATCATCGTGAACTATCACTCGGCACTTCATTGAGACTGAACAACAACTGGCAATTGAGAATCAACTCGCGTCTTGTGAGGGCTAAGCCACAACGAAGCACGCAGGCTGAAGATAACCATGCACATTCAATGAGTGTCATGTATTATTTCTGAGCCGTATTTATTTTTACTGACTAACAAGAAGGCAGCAAGCATGAATCTCCCTCCTCTGGACTTTGACCGACAGCATATCTGGCACCCTTATAGCGCCATCGGCAAACAAGCCACACTGTTTCATGTCGATACTGCTCAAGGCTGCAAACTCACCTTGAAAGATGGCAGACAGCTGATTGATGGGATGGCCTCATGGTGGAGTGTTATTCATGGCTATAACCATCCGGCATTAAACGATGCACTGCACAAACAAATAGATAAGATGTCTCACGTCATGTTTGGGGGTCTTACCCATGACCCCGCGATTCAACTTGCCGAGAAACTTATCCACTTAACTCCAGCCCCCTTGCAAACAGTGTTTTTCGCTGACTCAGGTTCAATATCTGTCGAAGTCGCGATGAAAATGGCGATTCAATACTGGACTAGCCAGGGCGTAATGAATAAACAACACTTTATTGCCCTTGAGCGTGGCTATCATGGCGATACCTTTGCCGCTATGTCGGTTTGTGATCCCGTTAATGGCATGCATAGCTTATTCAACCAGGCATTGATGAAACAGCATTTTGTGCCCGCACCTGTATCCCCTTTTGGACAGCCCTGCACTGAGGCGGATCTGCACGCACTGAAAACAGCATTAGAGGCGCATCATCAAACTGTGGCCGCCATTATTCTTGAACCCATCGTTCAAGGTGCCGGAGGCATGCGCTTCTACGCTGCCGATTATCTCCGTAAGGCGCGGGCGCTGGCAGATGAATATAATGTATTATTGATATTTGATGAAATTGCCACGGGTTTCGGCAGAACAGGCAAACTGTTTGCCTGTGAGCATGCCGACCTAAGCCCGGATATTTTATGTTTAGGCAAAGCGCTGACCGGCGGCTAC
>JBFHPN010000424.1:0-3011 GCA_041592735.1 Oleiphilaceae bacterium
AAAACCTTTAATCCTCGATGTCCGGCCACTTGGGCACACATCAAGCCGGAAGCGCCGCCGCCAATGATAATGGCATCAAAATGTTTTTCAGACTGTATCGACATGGCGGCTTATATAGCTAGGTAGATTCAATAGAGCAGGGTGGATTAAATGTTAGGTTGGGCGTTTAGAGAGTAGTGGTTTAGCTCGCGCTCGCCCTGATCATTCACGCGAAGATACCAGACATACTTGTCCCAATCACCCAAAACAATTCGGGTAGTGTCATGGGCCCGTTTTTCAATCTGTGGCCGATGGGTATGCCCGTGTATCAGGGTGTTGACCTGATGCGTCTGCATTTCCTTATCGACTTCTTCCTGGGTCACATCCATGATCTCCATGGACTTGCCCTGATTATTGGCCTGGCTCATGGCACGCAGCTGCTGAGCGGTGATTTTCCGTTCAGCAATCGGGCGTTTCAGAAAGGGTTCCAGAAATGCCGGGTTACGAATTGTCGCCCGGAATTTCATATAGCCGGTATCGGCTGTACACAGGCTGTCGCCATGCATCAGCAGCACCTGCTCTCCAGCCAGATCAATCAGGCTTGGATCTTTCAGCAGGGTAGCACCGGTTTCTTTGGCAAAAACCTCGCCGATCAGAAAATCCCGGTTGCCATGCATAAAAAATAACGAGGCGCCCTGGTCAGTAAACTGTTTCAAGCGTTGCTTAATACTGACCTGGAGCGGCGTATTTTCATCATCACCTATCCAGCTTTCAAAAAAATCACCCAGGATGTAGAGCGTATCGGCTTTGCTTTCGATGGCGTCCATAAAGTTCATGAATGCCTCGGTGATATCCGGTCGGCTCTCTTCGAGGTGTAAGTCTGAAATAAAATAGGTGCTCATGAGTGCTTATTCTGCGTCTGGAATAATGGTTGCGGATTCAATCACTACATCTTCAGCCGGTACATCTTGATGACCCGCTTTCATGGTGGTCTTCACGCCTTTAATTTTTTCAACCACGTCCATACCACCTACGACTTCACCGAAAACGGCATAGCCCCAGCCTTCCATGGTTTCAGCGGTGTGATCCAGAAAACCGTTGTCTTTTACGTTGATAAAGAATTGTGCAGATGCTGAATGCGGGTCCATGGTGCGAGCCATTGCAATGGTACCCGTCTTGTTGCTTAAACCATTGTTGGCTTCGTTTTTGATAGGCTTGCGTGTTGCACGCTGTGACATGCCCGGTTCAAAACCGCCACCCTGGATCATAAAGTTGCTGATCACACGGTGGAAAATCAGCCCATTGTAAAAACCTTCTTCAACGTATTGTTCAAAGTTCTTGGCCGTTACTGGGGCTTTTTCGTGATCGAGTTTCAGAGTGATGTCGCCGAAATTGGTTTTCAATAAAATCATGGTCAGGATGCATCCTTTGTATGTTTGGAAAATAGAGTCGCTTCAATAAAATAGCTGGGGGATTAGTCCGCGGGGTATTGTAACGAAAAAAGAATGTTAAAACGATAGATCTGTCAGAATCAACGCAGAGCGCTTTAGTATAGCCACTCTCTATTATTGTTAGCGCGTTAAAGGGCTGGATAAATTGTAAAATTCGGCCGAGAATAAAGACGCTCTTGATCTAGGTATTTGTCGAACAGTCATTATAGGCCTATGGTTAAGGGGTTGAAGCCCGAGTTTAAGAACAGCTGTGAATAGTCGGGCGATATCAATAAAGGAATGAAAATTTTCACTTAAAAGGGTGCGGTAGAAATGAATGTGATTTCAGGAACAGGTGGCTTATCTATGTCTAGTCTTATCAGAGGTGATTTTTTAAAGCAGAGCTTACGCCGTAATGTAAGTCATCTGGTGGATTTGCCAGACTCGTTTTCTGCTGTCTCGACGGTTGATCGTACGCATGAGGTAGACCCGAAATCACTGGGAATGACCCAGGAGGGCGTGGAAGAAATATGGCGAGCGGTGGAAGGTACTTATCGCACTGCAACGCATCCGGGTATTTCCCTGCATATGCGTCGGCGTGGAGAGATTATTTTGGATCGGGCCATTGGTCATGCGAAAGGCAATGGCCCCCACGCACAAGAGCATGACGCCAAAGTATTGATGCGCCCCGGTACGCCGGTTTGTTATTTTTCTGCTTCTAAGGCGGTAACGGCGTTTTTAATGCATTTATTGAGTGAAGATAAGCTGATTCATCTGCATGATCCAATCAGTTTTTATGCCCCCGAATTTGGCCAGAAAGGCAAAAAGAATGTCACCGTGCATCAGGTCTTATCGCATCGTGCGGGTGTACCGGGTCTGCCTTCCGGCGTGCCTGTAGATGCACTCTGGGATAATGATGAAATCTGGCGTTTACTGTGTCAGACAGAGCCTAAGTCAGCCAAAGGCCATCGTTTGGCCTATCATGCCTTAACGGGAGGCTATATTCTCGAACGTGTGCTTGAAAAAGTAACAGGAATGAATATTCAGGATTTCCTGGATAAGCGGGTACGACAACCGATGGGCATGAAGTACTTCCGTTACGGTGTCGAAGATAAATATGCTGACAGGGTGGCCGATAACCATGCCACCGGCATGACCCCGTTTTTCCCTATCTCCAAATTGATCGTAAGAGCCCTCGGTGGCCCGCTGGACATGGTGGAACAAGTCACCAATGACCCTCGATTCAAGAAAGCGGTGATTCCTGCTGGTAACATAATGGGGACGGCCGAAGAAATGGGTAATTTCTTTCAGATGCTGCTTAATGGGGGCGAGTGGAAAGGCAAACGTATTTGTGAACCGATGACGGTGAAACGTTTCACTCAGGAATATTCCAGCGTCCAGTTTGATCAGACTCTGATGATTCCGATGCGTTACAGTGCGGGATTAATGCTTGGCGGCGAACCTTTCGGCATGTGGGGTAAGCACAGCGCTTCTGCATTCGGGCATATAGGACTCATCAACAAACTTTGTTGGGCCGACCCCGAAAGAGATATCTCTGTCTCCCTGATTACTACCGGGATTCCGATAGTAGCGAATAATATT
>JBFHPN010000425.1:0-2999 GCA_041592735.1 Oleiphilaceae bacterium
AGGGCTCGAATATGCACTGGTGCAATGTGATGCGGGGGCCGGTCCGGAGTTATTGATTATGGCGGATGCCCTGGTAGATCAAAACATGCAGCGCTATGGTGTGGAAGCGTTTGAGGTTCTGGCTCGTTGTGCCGGTCAGGCTCTGGAAGGTCAATTACTTACTCATCCCGTCTATTTAAATAAGAAAGTTCCGGTCATTCTGGGCGATCACGTCACGACAGATGCTGGTACCGGTGCAGTTCATACTGCGCCTGATCATGGTGTAGACGACTTTAATGTTGGTAAAAAATATGGCTTGGGAACGCTCAACTATGTCGATGATGGTGGCAATTTCCGCTCAGATGTAGAAAAGTTTGCGGGTTTGCATGTTTACAAGGCAGATGCTGTGGTTATCGAGGCGCTAGAGGCTGAGGGCAATTTGCTAGCCAAAAAAGTGTTCACGCATAGCTATCCGCATTGCTGGCGTACCAAAACCCCTTTGATCTATCGCGCCACTCCGCAGTGGTTTGTGAGCATGAATCAGAATGGCTTGAAAAAGTCTGCCCTGGAAGCAGTAAAAGGCGTTCAGTGGATTCCTGAATGGGGTCAGAACCGAATTGAAGGAATGCTGGAGCAGAGCCCTGATTGGTGTATTTCGAGACAACGAACCTGGGGGGTTCCGATTACCTTATTTGTGCATAAGGAAACGCAGGAACTTCATCCGCAAACGCAGCAACTCATAGAAAAAGTAGCTGTGTTAGTTGAACAAAAAGGTATCGATGCCTGGTTTGATCTTGAGCCCTCTGCGTTATTGGGCGAGCAGGCCGATCAATACAGCAAGGTGACCGATACGCTGGATGTCTGGTTCGATTCGGGTGTTACCCACTCGGCGGTGTTGCGTCAGCGAGCCGAGCTTGGCCAATATCCGGCAGATTTGTATCTGGAAGGTTCCGATCAGCATCGGGGTTGGTTCCAGTCCTCATTGAAGACCGGCATGGCTATTAATAATCAGGCACCCTACAAGCAAGTATTGACGCATGGTTTTACAGTGGATGCTGAAGGCAAAAAAATGTCTAAATCCCTGGGGAATGTGGTCGCGCCACAGGAAGTTATGAACAGCCTGGGGGCAGACATTTTGCGTTTGTGGGTCTCTGCCACTGACTATACCGGCGAAATGACCGTTTCTGATGAAATTCTCAAGCGTGCAGCTGATGCCTATCGTCGTATTCGCAATACTGCTCGCTTCCTGTTGTCGAACATCAATGGTTTTAATCCTGAAACAGACATGGTGGACTATTCAGAGATGATTGCCCTGGATCGTTGGGCGGTGGACAGAGCGCTGCAACTTCAGAATGAAATCAAAGCAGCTTATGAAGACTACAGTTTTCTAACGGTCTACCAGAAAGTCGTGCAGTTCTGTGGGGTAGAACTGGGCGGATTTTATTTGGATATCATCAAGGATCGTCAATACACTACGGCCAAGAACAGCCTGGCACGCCGATCCTGTCAAACGGCCATGTTTCATATTCTTGAAGCCATGACCCGTTGGATTGCGCCGGTATTGAGTTTTACAGCCGATGAAATCTGGGCGTCTCTGCCGAAACCAAAAGGTAAAGAGCGTGAGCCCAGTGTTTTTGTCTGCTCCTGGTATGATGGCCTGCAGGCCATGGATGACGATGACCAAACAGGTCGTGCGTTCTGGATGCAAATTCTAGAAGTGAAAGATGCCGTCAACAAATGTATGGAAGAAGAGCGTAACGCCGGGAAAATCAAAGGTTCACTTGCCACAGAGGTAAGCCTGTTCTGTGAGGGTGCATTGTATGACGCACTGTTATCACTGGGTGATGAGCTTCGTTTTGTACTGATTTGTTCGGAAGCCAGAGTGCTGCCTGTTTCGGCAACCGATAGCACTACGGCAAGGCCTAGCGAGCTGGAAGGATTATTGCTGGAAATTCATGCCTCCGGTCATGCTAAATGTGATCGTTGTTGGCATCATCGCGCCGATGTCGGGCAACATGCTGAGCATCCCGACTTATGTGGGCGATGTATTGAAAACATAGAAGGGGACGGAGAGAAGCGAGCGTTTGCCTGATGAGCCAAAAAAAGCATTTGTTATGTTATTTCAGTTTGAGTTTACTGATTGTTGTCTTCGATCTTTGGACCAAGAATCTGGCCACTACGCATTTGGAATATGCGGTACCGGTACCGGTATATAGCTTGTTTGATGCCCTGACCGGTTTTAATCTGACGCTGCTGCATAATACTGGCGCAGCCTTTAGTTTCCTGGCAACGGAGTCAGGCTGGCAACGTTGGTTCTTTATCTCCTTGGCCGTGGGTGTCAGTATCGGTTTATCCGCATGGCTGACGCGTTTGAAAGATGATCCGTGGGTTGCTCTGTCGGTCTCGCTTATTCTCGGGGGGGCGATTGGTAACCTCTATGATCGTGCCACCTTGGGCTATGTTGTTGATTTTCTGCATTTCTACTGGGGTAATTATCACTTCCCGGCGTTTAATATTGCAGATACCGCAATAAGCATTGGGGCGGCATTAATGGTCATCGACATATTTCGATCTAAAGACGATAAAGCGTCTCATGCCTCTTAGCACTGAATTCAGTTGAGGCACTCAATACATTTAAGCTAGTTAAATACAGGAAATGACGGTGACAGATCAGCAAGCGTTAAAAATAGGTGAACATACCAAAATTACTCTGCACTTTTCGCTATGTCTTGACGACGGTTCGATTATAGATACGACTTTCGATAAAAAGCCGGCCAGCTTTGAATTTGGAGATGGCCAATTGCCAGAAGGCTTCCAAAGCTATTTAGTCGGGATGTGTGCAGGTCAGCAAGGCGAGTGGCTGGTGCCACCCGAAAAAGCCTTTGGACAACCTAATCCAAATAACCGACAAACCATTAAACGCAATGCATTTCCCCCGGATATGGAGCTTGCAGAAGGTTTGATGGTATCGTTTTCTGATGCCAATAATTCAGAGTTACCTGGCGTAGTTAAAGTGATAG
>JBFHPN010000426.1:0-2998 GCA_041592735.1 Oleiphilaceae bacterium
CCCAGTGTTGTCCTGAAGGGCTTGTGTCCCGCGATTTGAACAGGCTTAAAGCTTTTTGCTCAGTGTATGAAGATGTCATTTATAAGCCGCTAGATGGCATGGGCGGAGCATCTATTTTTAGGGTGAAAAAAGGCGATAGTAATTTAAGCGTGATTCTTGAAACGCTTAGCGGGCATGGTAAGCGGCAAGTGATGGCGCAGCGATATTTACCGGAAATTACACAGGGCGACAAGCGCATACTTATTATTGATGGGGTCGCTGTTCCCTATTGTCTGGCGCGCATCCCCGGCCAGGGAGAATCCAGAGGTAATCTGGCTGCAGGCGGACGCGGGCAGGCACAGGCCCTGACCGAGCGAGACTATTGGATTGTAGATCAGATCAAGGCGGACTTACTGGCTCGAGGCCTTATTTTTGTGGGGATTGATGTCATTGGCGATTATTTAACTGAAATCAATATCACCAGCCCGACCTGTATTCAGGAAATTGACAAGGCATACAACCTGGATATTGCAGGTATGTTGATGACGGCCATTGAAAAACGGCTGCTTAGCAGAGCGGTGTAATAAAATTTGTACTATGCTCACTGTGCATTTATCGTTTGTTAATCAGTCTGACAATAGTTCGAATGGTTCCAGGAGGCCAGTTTGGCATTAAGAGCAGAATCCGGTGTTAGTGCGGCCGATCGTCTGGGTTTTACCCTCTTTTTGGCTATCGCCTTTCATGTTCTTTTTATTCTGACTGACTTTATAGAAGAAGATCCGGTACCTGCGCCATTCACCATGGAAATTACACTTGCGCAATTTGATGATGAGCAGGCGCCTGAAAAAGCGGATTTTCTGGCAGATACGAATCAGCTTGGAAGTGGTGAGCAGGAAGATAAGTCCCAGCCAAGTTCGCCCACACCGCTGCCCATGCCGGCGACGACGGAACAGGTTCCTATGATGCCCTCTGTGGCTGAAGCAGCGCCGGTCATAGAACAGACAAAAGTGCTTACCAGTACTCGGTCAACCATGCACATTGTCGATTACCAGGAATATATCGAAGACAGCTTGCCTGACCAGATCATCAGCCCAAAGCGATCTTTACTTGAACAAAGTCTCGAAATCGCTGCATTAGAAGCGAATCTCGATCAGCAGCTCGAAAATTATGCGCGGCGGCCGAGGGTAACCCGTTTGACCGCCGCATCGACAATGAAGGCAGAAGATTCCCAGTATGTAGCGCATGTTGTTCGTAAAATAGAGCAGACAGGCAGCCTGAACTTTCCTCAAGAAGCTGGAAAGAGACTCTATGGTAAACCCAGAATGTCGATTTCTATTTGGGCTGATGGTTCGATCAAGGATGTCAAAGTCTTGCAAAGCTCCGGTAATCTGGTACTAGACTCGGAAACAATCAGTATCGTGCATCGTGCGGGCCCTTTTGCGCCTTTTCCAAAGAATGTCAGGAAAGATCGAGACGTGCTCGAATTAATTCGAACCTTTTCCTATAACAAGCGCGGAGTATCGAGTTATTAGCCACTTTAATAGTCTCGCTAATCATTTTCTAATTGCCATGCCGCAAATGATGGATCCCAATTTTGCCGGCACACTTACCTATATATGTGAGCATAATGAAGAGGGCGCTCTTGGTATTATAATTAACCGGCCGCTGAATCTTCAGATGAATGATGTTTTGGAGCAGCTGGACTTGCCGGTCAATGCACCGCCTACCCAGGTTTATTGGGGTGGCCCGGTACAGGAAGACAGAGGCTTTATCATTCATGTTGATGCGTCCCATGATAAGGCAGCCTGGGAATCTTCGATGGTTGTTGCAGAGGGCATTCACCTCACCACATCAAAAGACATAATGTCTGCCATTGCCATGCAAACGGGGCCGGAAAAGTTTTTATTTGCATTGGGGTATGCAGGCTGGGGCGGTGGTCAGTTGGAATTTGAGTTGGCAGAAAATACATGGTTATGTTGCCCTGCTAATAACGATATCTTGTTTCATCAGGATGCAGGCCTCAAACGTAAATTAGCAATTAACAGCCTTGGTATTACCGAACACCAGTTAAATGCGCAAATCGGACATGCATAAAACCCATGGCGGCTGAAAATTATTTATGCTTTGACTTCGGATTAAAACGTTTTGGTGTGGCCGTCGGTAATGAGTTATTAAAAACGGCCACCGAGCTGAAGCCTATATCCGCAAAAGATGGTATCCCCGACTGGGAGCTTATAACTGCGCTGGTTACCGACTGGCAGCCTAAAGGCTTCGTAGTAGGTTTGCCCTTGAATATGGATGGCTCGCAGAGTGATATGTCACTGAGAGCGACAAAATTCGGAAAGCGCCTCAAGGGGCGTTTTAATCTTCCGGTAGCGATGATGGATGAACGCTTAAGTAGTTTCGAAGCAAAAAGCAGAGTGAAAGCGCGTAGCAGGAAATTTGTTGATTTTGGCGAACATTCCGTAGACGGGGCGGCAGCCTGTCTGATTCTGGAAAGTTGGTTTGCTGCGCAGGAGTTATAATGTTTAACCTTAGCAATTCGCTTATCACCCGGTTATGCAACATAGGAAAAGTATATGCACGATCAAGCCTCCGTTGAGCTCTTGATAGAGTCAATGGCACACCAGTTGAGTAGCTATGTCCAGCAAAAAGCCTGGACCGAATATGAATTTGTCGGCATCAGAACAGGGGGTGTCTGGGTAGCCAGAGCTATTCAGAAAGTCTTAGGCAATGAGCAGGCGCTCGGCGAACTCGATATTTCTTTTTATCGTGATGACTTCACTCAGGTTGGTTTGAATCCCAGGGTTAAACCGTCGCGTTTGCCTTTTGAAACCAATGATAAACATATTTTATTATTTGACGATGTTTTGATGTCGGGGCGAACAGTAAGGGCAGCGATGAATGAGTTGTTCGATTATGGCCGGCCTGCGAGTATTACGTTGGCAGTGCTGGTGAATCTGGGGATGCCCCAATTACCCATAGCGCCTGATATTGTCGGCACGAACATCACTCTCGC
>JBFHPN010000427.1:0-2997 GCA_041592735.1 Oleiphilaceae bacterium
ACGCACGCGCGTTTGGTTGATCATTCCCAATGATGAAATCATACGCATCAAAATCGAGTCTGCCGGCATCTCCATACTGAAAACCAAAACCGGCTTATCTGCCTTGATCAAGACACTTTCTACCAGATTCATAGCAAAAGCGGTTTTACCCATAGACGGGCGGGCAGCAACAATAACAAGATCTGAAGGCTGCAAGCCCGATGTCATCTCATCGAGGTCTTTAAAGCCCGTGGTTACACCGGTAATTGAATCGGTCGCATTAAATAATTGATCAATTCTCTCAAGTGTTTTGGTAAGAACCGGATTGACCGATTGCGGGCCACCTTCTTGCCCTGCCCGACTCTCAGCAATTTGAAAAACCTTGCGCTCAGCCTCATCCAGTAAATCAGAGGTCGTTCTGCCCTTCGGATTAAACGCACTATCGGAAATTTCTCCGGAAACCGATATCAATCTGCGCAACACAGCGCGTTCATGCACAATTTCTGCATAAGCACGGACGTTTGCAGCACTGGGTGTCTTTTCCACCAGCAAACCCAGATACGCCATCCCTCCTGCATTTTCTAGTTCACCAATGCGTTCCAGTTCTTCGGCAACTGTGACAACGTCAAGGGCCGAACCATTGCCGGCTAATTTAGCAATAACCCTAAATATCAACTTATGATTCTGACGATAAAAATCATCTTCTATGACGCGATCGCCCACCACATCCCATTTACTATTATCCAGCATCAAACCGCCAAGTATTGACTGTTCGGCTTCGATAGAATGGGGAGGGACTTTAAGTTTCTGTGTTTCTTGATCAACACCAGCCAAGCTGTTTCTCCAGGGCATACAAACGAATACGGCCTGAGAATATACAAGATAATCCCAGGCCGTAAAAGTAGTGACAATCTATTATTTAACTAACAGACAGACTAAATAAGCGCACGTTGACGCTCAAATTTGAGCAACGCACGCTGCACTAAGGCTATTATTCAGCAACAATCACTAATTTGATATTAGCATTGACTTCGCTGTGCAATTGCAGCGTTATCGCAAATTCACCTACGTTACGCAGGCTACCTTGCGGCAAACGCACTTCAGATTTTGCCACAGCAACACCTGCAGCAGTCACTGCATCAGCGATATCTCGCACACCGATTGAACCAAACAGTTTGCCTTCATCACCTGCTTTAGAGACGATAGTCACAACTTTTTCATTCAATTGCTCAGCACGCGCTTGCGCTGCAGTCAATTTTTCAGCCGCTGCCTTTTCCAGTTCAGCACGTCTTGCTTCAAATTCAGCAATGTTTGCATCATTAGCAGGAACAGCCTTTCCAAAAGGGATTAAGAAGTTACGACCGTAACCGGCTCTTACAGAGACTTTATCCCCTAAACTACCTAATTTACCCACTTTCTCGAGCAGAATAACTTCCATCTCGCGATCCTCAATTTCATCAACATTCGTTTAGTACCGAAACACTATAACGGGTTTCGGTCAGCCTTTATGCAGAATAAACATAGTTATTCCACTTACATTCTTTTTTTGAGTATGAGACCGAGCAAAGCACTTTAAACCGATTGTGTTTTAGACCTGAAATCAATCAGGCTATCCACTATAGCCAGAATTACAACCAATACCAGGACTGTTGGAAACAGTAAAAATATCGATATATAAAACCCGACCAGCCAATGCTTAGCCATTTTTTTTCTGTATATCACACTATGGATCAAGGCAATGCCACCAAATATCAGCGTCACCGCTAGGGTGAATTGAATGACCGATGCATTCAATCCTAAACCCGGTGCAATAAACATCAGGAGCACACCTGCAAAGAGCAAACGAGGCTCTATCCTGATCTGATAAAACTCTTCCTGCCAGCCACCCGGGTTAAACAGTTTTGCCTGCCAGGAGCGTGCTAAACACAACGCACCGATAGCCACTCCGTAAAAGGAGGTCACAAAACCTGCTACCATCATGGATTCAAGCTCTTGCTGCAACTCACTGGTAAAATCTTGTTCAGATTGTCTGGCCAATTCCCGAAAGAACGGCTCAGCGAGTTCACGTAAAGTTTGAATCACCTCCGGCATCAAATACGGTGCTGCCCAGCCAAGGCTGAGGCTAATCACTGCACCTGTTACCAGAGTCAGCTGCCAGGATATAGTCTCACGCAACACACCGGCCATTAAAAAGACCGTACATAGTGCGATTAGCGGACCAGGGTCTGACACACTCCACAACCATGCCATTGCCGGCAAAGTTGCCCAGAAAAAAATTATTCCGCCCTGTTGCAAGCCCTTGCGCAGTGTTATCAATGCGACAACTGCTGCACTAAACCAGTACATCAGTGGTATTAACATGGTAATACATACTAAGGTAATGGTCTGTAAGGGCCCTCGCATGGCAATTTTCACTAACTCATGCATCAGGACACTCTCTTTATACTCAAAACAACTCAGTGACGAATCACCAAGTTTATACCTAAAATTACTTCCTGCTTTCAGTAACGAACTAAAGCGCTACTGCACTGATATTTATTCGTGGTGATTATCAGTGTAAGGCAAAATAGCAAGATAACGTGCACGCTTGATAGCGGTTGCAAGTTGACGCTGATATTTTGCTTTAGTACCGGTAATGCGGCTTGGTACTATTTTGCCTGTTTCAGTAATGTAACCTTTTAAGGTTTCTAAATCTTTATAGTCGATCTGCTTTACGCCTTCTGATGTGAAGCGGCAAAACTTACGACGACGAAAAAAACGTGACATATCTTTCTCCCGATTAAATGTTAAGCTTGATCATCTGCATCGACATCATCGTCGTCTGCATCAAGATCATCATCCTGTTCTTCGTATGATTCTTCAGCCTGACGCTTAGGCGCAGAGCGGCGATCATCACGAGACTGAGATGCTTTAATCGGAGATTCTTCAGTAATCGCTTCTTTCTGGCGAATAATCAGATCACGGATAATGGCATCGTTGAAGCGGAAGTTATGAGATAACTCTTCCAGTACTTCACCG
>JBFHPN010000428.1:0-2995 GCA_041592735.1 Oleiphilaceae bacterium
AACCAGGGCTTTGATGTTGATACCACGGAAACGGGTGAAGGGGCATTGGCTCAGGCTGTTCAGGGTGATTACGATGCCATTTTACTGGACGCTAAAATGCCTGACATGGAAGGCTTTGATGTGTGTGCCTCAATTCATGAGTCTATGGATTCTGTCCCCCCCATTATTATGTCTACCGGTCTGGATGATGATTTTTCCATCGATAAGGCATTTTCGTCTGGCGCAACAGATTATGTGAATAAGCCGGTTAACTGGAAAATCGTCGGACCCAGAATTGCTTCTTTGATTCAGGCGTCTGAAGGTAAACAGCTGGTGAAAAAAATGTCGGGTGATGTGGATAACATCCTGACTGCGTCTTCCGATATTGTGTTCCAATTGAATGACGAAGCGGTGATTAAGTCTATTCATAAAGCTGAATTGTTGCCTGCCTGGTTCAAGAGTCGGGTTTTTGAGAACGTTTGTCTGTTTGATATCATTCCGCCTGAAAGTGTTCAATCCATGTTGGCGCAGTGGTGTAACCTGCTCGACAATAAAAACCCTGAAGCCGTGTTGATATCGCGCCATGTGAATGATCAACCCTTTCTGGTGGAAATGCGTTTCATGCGTTCAAACGGCAGTGGAATCCTGTGCTTGATTCGCGATCATACCAGTACCTATCTGGCAGAAAAGGAAATTTACAAGCTTTCATATATGGATGGTATTACCGGGATTGGTAATCGTAAGAAAGTGCAGGAGTGGTTAGAGAAGAGTTCAGCGTATTTAAGAGACAATGAGTATGTCTCGGTAATGCGTTGTCAATTAGCGGATTATCATGAGCTAGAAACTCGACTGGGTCGCTCAGGGTTGGATTTTGCAGTGAGTGCTCTGGCGCAGCGACTAGTCGACAAAGTTTCACCCTTGGCAATTACCGAGCAATTTGGCGAATGCCGCGATGTTCTGGTTGGCCGTTTATCAGACAACGAATTCGCGGTTCTCATGCGATGCCCAGCATCACTTGAGATCTCCAGCATTTTTTCAAGTTATCTTCATGAGTTGCTGAGTGAACCTGTCACGGTTGAATCAGTATCGGTTACTTTTGATGTGTGTATCGGGGTGGCCGATAACCTTCAATCTCCTGGGTTATCTAAGGATTTGCTGAGTAATGCCGGTATTGCACTGAATATGGCCGATACCTGTAATGCCAAGAAGATCGGTATTTTCAATGCGGAAATGGAACAGAAAATACAGTCTCGTACCCGTTTAGAGCGGTTTTTAAGACGGGATATCTCTGCCAAAAAGCTCGATATGGCGTATCAGGCTAAGGTCGATACAGATTCGCGTAAGTTGGTGGGTATAGAAGCCTTGCTAAGATGGCATTGTGAGGAAGTAGGTATGGTTTCTCCCGGAGAATTCATTCCTATGGCAGAGCAATGTGGTTTGATGGCTGAACTGAGCCAGGTGGTGATAGAAAAAGTACTCGATCAGATTGTTGATTGGGAAAAACAGGGTTTCAGCGGCATTCCAATCTCTATCAATATTTCAGGCTCACACTTGGATACCAGTCACTTTGTTTGCGATCTGTTGCGTGAGATCGAGTCTCGCCAGGTCAGCCCGCATTTAATCGAGCTGGAAGTCACCGAAAGTATTATGGTCGACCCTAAAGGTCGTGCAATTACCAATCTGCGTGTGCTGCGTGACAAAGGGATCAAGATTTCCGTGGATGATTTTGGCACCGGCTATTCCTCTTTCAGCTATTTACGAAGTTTGCCAGTCGATGTTCTCAAAATTGATATGAGCTTTGTGAAAAATATTACCCATGACCCCAAAGCACTTGCTATTGCCCGTGCGATTGTCACGGTAGGCCATGATTTGAATCTTAAAGTCGTGGCTGAAGGTGTTGAGACTGAGGCGCAATATAAAGTTCTGCAAGCAATGGGCTGCGATATTCTTCAGGGCTATCTCACAGGAAAGCCTCTCTTCTCAGACGATTTTATCTCTGATTTCGGAAGCAACTATGCGGTGGCGTCTTAATCTGACCTGCCGCTTGCAACAACATCTTTTATAAATACACACGAAAGGAATAGTTATGAACCTTAAAAAACTGAAGTATTTTTTCGTGCACCTGCCTAGAAATGCCCTGAGTGTTTTGGGGGTAGTGGCCTTAATTGGTTGTGGGGGTGGTCAGTCTGACACCTCGTCTTCAGAGGCTGAGTCGATTAGTGCGGGATCAGAACAGTCTAAGGTATCGAGCGCATTAAGCAGCAATAACGCGCCAGACAACTTCGATTTCAGCAATTACCAAACACAAGTGTTAGATATTGATCTGGCGGCACTGGGTGAGTCAATGCCGGGCTCGGTGTTTGTTGTCAAAGTGATTGACCTTGATGCAAATGCTTTGTTTGTCGGGGCTTATGAGTCCTTGACGCGTTTAAACATCAGCGTGGTCGTGCCAAAGGCACATGCTTCGGTATTTGTTGAGCTCTATTCAGATAGCGATGGCAATGGTGTGGTGATTGAGGAGACCTTCTTATGATAATTAACATCTTAGTATCAATGATAGCTCGATCTCTTACACGCGTTGCGATGGGCCTATTCTTTTTGCTGGTACTCGCGCAACAGGCCTCTGCGCAAGTCACCTCGTTTAACTTGGCGGGAAATGTCAGCCAGGGGCAGGGCACCTTGAACTTATTTCGGCCGAATAATAATAAGCTAAACATCACTCCTGAGTATCTGGAAGCCTTTAGGCAGGATTGCGAGGGTCAAATTATCCTGGCGATTGATGTCAATGAAGCGGCGAATGGAAGTGAAAAAGCAGACACGCAAGGAGTCGCAATAGAGCGAGTAGAACTGACCTTCGTCGTGGACGGTCAGACGCATGTCTTTACTGAATTTGAATCAATGACCCGCTCGATGTTAAGACCCCTCAATGTCACCACGCCTGCTTCTTATTACACGCTTCTGGGCACGGCCGGAACAGATCGGGTTTCATCGGATCCGGATAGTGATATTAATGGTT
>JBFHPN010000429.1:0-2984 GCA_041592735.1 Oleiphilaceae bacterium
GGACTTACTATCTAAAGGTGCCGGACCACTTCTCGAAGCCATTTACGAGCAATAACGCAGGCATGAATAACCCACTATTACCTGAGGCTATGTCAACGCTGCTCCGCGGTAAGAAGGTGCTGATCTGCCGACCGGAAAACTCTGCCAAGGAATTGGCTAGCGCACTTTCTGCCATGGGAGCTGAATGCCTGTGTTTTCCAACTCTGCGTATTGCTGAGCGCCAGCTGTCTCCCGCAGAACAGCAACTCATCTACAATCTTGATCATTATCAACACGTGATTGTCACAAGCCAGCATGCAGCAGATATCGCTCTTGAGCACATTGATAAGATCTGGCCTCAATTTCCCATCCAGCAGAAGTGGTATGCCATAGGGGAAAAAACGGCTAGCTGTCTGCAAAACGCGCCGATTCAACTCATACAACCAGGAAAAACCCTAACCAGCGAAAGCCTGCTATCGTTTTCTGAGTTTAAAAAAATCAAACAGGAACACGTTCTCATCCTTAAAGGCCTCGGTGGGCGTGACACCCTAGCCAAACGCCTCTCGACAAAAGGCGCTGTAGTCGATGAACTGGCTCTTTATGAGCGACTTCGCCCGGATTATTCAAAAGAAGAAATCAAACAAGCGGCAGATCAGTTTAATCCCGACTATATTATTACATTGAGCGGAGAAACACTCGAAAACCTCATCTCGCTTTGCGCTGAAGCCGATATCAATCTATCATCAAAGACGTTTATCGTACCGAGCCATCGCGTCGCGAATATCGCTTATTCGCAAGGCTTTAAATCAGTGTTAATTCCTGCTAATTTGAGAGCCATTGATATCATTAAAAGCATTACGAGCGATAAAAAGAACATAAAATAGCTGAATACGCGCAGCCATTTAATGAACAATGATGTTGTCAGCCGCAACTAAAGTGGAACCTATTGTGACAGAATCTAATAAAGCTTTGCCTTCGAATACCAACACACAACCTGCTGCCCAAGATGGTGACAGCTCTGTGGATAAAGACACCAGCTCGAAAACGCCAGAAAAGGATAACTCTGAGCAGAAAACCACTGGCAACAGCGAAAAAACACCGGCAAAGAAGTCTCCACCACCTTCTGAAACAGGAAAGCCACCGACGCAAAAGAAAGGCTCAGGGCTGGCGATCATTGCGCTTATATTTTCATTGATCGCCATTATTATTGCGCTCCTCACGGCAGGCTATTTCTGGCAAAAAGAAGATCAACAAAGCCAACAAATCAGCCATCTGCTCACACAATCTTCCGAGCAGTTTCAACAAATGTCGGCCTTGCGCAGCGATCTCCAGCAACAATCCCAGTATGTTAACACCTTGCTTAACGAGCAAAAGAATGCTCTCGGAAATCTATCAAAACAAACTTATTCAAACAGCCAGAAGCTTTCTGATCTAGGCGCTCGCAGCCGCTCTGACTGGCTCCTTGCAGAGGCAGAATACCTGATGCGTCTAGCCAATCAGCGCCTGAATCTGGAAAAAGACTTTAATAGTGCCGAGGCCATGCTTTCCAGCGCTGACAAGATTCTCGCTGAGATTGATGATCCCGGCCTGTTCGACATTCGAAAAACACTGGCCAACGAAATAACAAGCCTGCAACAACTGCGTCATCTGGATATTCAGGGTATCTATTTCAAATTAGCTGCACTAATCGACAGCATTCAAGCGATTAAGCAACAGAACCTGAGAAACTTCGAAGCCCCTCAACCGGAAAGCACAGCTCTGGTATCAGACACCGATGCAAACGGCACCAGCGATAAACTTTTACAACTCTGGAACACTATCTGGCAGGATCTGAAACAAGCCGTCTCTATTCGCAGACTTGATGAACCTCTGCCACCCTTGCTTGCCCCCGAGCAACATTACTACCTTAAACAGAATTTGAGAATGATGCTCGAACAGGCGAGCCTCGGATTACTTGATGGTCGCACAGATATCTACCAGTCCAGCCTGCAGAAAGCTTCAACCTGGCTGAGCGATTATTTCATCACGGAAGATCCTTCCATTCAGCAAATACAGAAAACCATTAGTCAGCTTTCTTCTCAGGAAATCACTCAGTCACTTCCCGATATATCTCATTCACTTCGGCTGACGAAGGCGAAAATTGAATCCTTTTACCGGCAACATACGCTCAATAAATTAAGCTCTCCTGATACAGAAACCTCCTCTGATGCCAACTCAGAAGGTGCCCTGCCATGAAGCGATTAATCATCCTGATTCTGATAGCGTTAAGCATTTCACTCCTGGTTGCCTATTCGGTACAACAGGATCCCGGCTATGTCAGGATCACCGTCGGACATTGGCTGATTGAAAGTAACTTATGGGTATTCGCTGCGTTAAATCTGCTTTTGTGTGGCCTGCTCTACTTTACTCTGGCCTTCTTCCGTAAAGGCGTTCATGTAAGACAGCGCGTTTCCCACTTTTTTGGTGAGTCTGCACAAGCGAAAGCCAAAGAGAATACTGAAAAAGGCATAATCGCCTTTCTTGAAGGCAATTGGGGCAGAGCCAGAAGACTTCTTACCCGAGCTGCCCGCAAAAACTCTACACCTTTGATCAATTACCTGGCTGCTGCCCATGCCAGTAATGAGTTAGGCCAACTTAAAGAAGCCGAACAGTTTTTGAAAAAAGCCTATGAAAGCACCCCTGACTCAGAATTTGCTGTTGGCATCGCTCAGACCCAGATCCAGATACACCAGGAACAATACGAAGCAGCATTAGCGACTTTAATGCGACTTAAAAAGAGCCAGGCAAATCACCCATTCGTACTGAAACAACTAAAGGCCGTCTATTTAAAGCTTGAAGACTGGAATCAACTCATCAAGCTAATCCCCGTTTTGCGAAAGGAACTAAAAGAAGACGAATCAGCACTGCAAGCACTCGAAGCGCTGGCGTGGAGCAAACTGTTTGTCCAAAAAACGGATGAGGCGATCAACCGGAATCAGCTTGAAAGCTGCACAGAAGCACTAGCC
>JBFHPN010000430.1:0-2981 GCA_041592735.1 Oleiphilaceae bacterium
AATTGACACGCCGCTTGGCACCATCGTTCGGGATCTGGTCATCGCCATCCTGTTCGGTAGCGTTATCGGTACACTCTGCTATGCCTTGATCACCCGACCACTCGACAGCATTTCTGATTTCTTCTTGCAGAACAGTATCCCTGGCGGAGGTGGCAGCAACGTCGTCAACGTCATTCTGGTTGATTTCAGAGGGTTTGATACCTTGGGAGAAATAACCGTTTTAGGCATAGCCGCGCTGGGCATTTTCAAATTACTGGCAAAAATACCCGTTTACATGCCAAGCACTGACAACAAAGGCCGACACTGGGCGACTGACAAACACCCGATTTTGCTTGCCCTTGTGTCCCAGAGTTTATTGCCTCTGGCATTACTGGTGTCTGTTTTCATCTTCTTGCGTGGTCATAATATGCCCGGTGGCGGATTTATTGCCGGCTTGGTGACGGCGGTTGCACTGGTTCAGCAATATATTGCTCACGGTGTGGTATGGATGAAGGCGCGCATGAAACTAGACTACCAAATACTAATCGCCAGCGGCTTGTTCATCGCTACCCTGACAGGGCTGGGCTCCTGGTTATTTAAACTCCCCTTCATGACTACCTGGTTCGGTCATTTCCACTGGCCCGTCGTCGGTGAATTTGAACTGGCAAGCGCGATGGTTTTCGATCTGGGCGTTTATCTCACTGTGGTCGGCGCAACCTTACTGATCCTTGCAAATCTTGGCAAATTAACCACTGCTTATCGTCCCAAGGAGGAAGTCTGATGGAACTGATCTATGCTATCTGCGTTGGCACCTTAAGTGGTGCAGGTATTTACCTGATGCTTAGAGCGCAAACATTCCCGGTGATACTTGGCCTTACCCTCTTATCCTATGCAGTAAACCTGTTTTTATTTGCCAGCGGGCGTTTATCCGTCAACCACGCAGCTATAATTGGCCTGAGCGATCAATACAGTGACCCACTGCCTCAGGCACTGGTGCTAACCGCGATAGTCATCGGCTTTGCGATGACTGCCTTTGTACTGATACTGGCCATGCGCGCGCGTGCGGACCTCGGCAACGACCATGTCGATGGCGAACAACTGCAACAGCATAAAAAGACCAAAAAACAACTGAAGGATCGCAACTAATGGTTTCACATTTACCCTTATTGCCGATCATTATTCCGCTTCTTGGTGGAATCTTCCTGTTACTGCCCGGCTTTAACCATTCTTTTTCCCGTTTGCGCATCGCTGCCACGGCCATCAGTCTGTTGCTTTTAACGGCTTCAGCCAGTTTACTTTGGTATGTTCACAACCATGGTGCCTTAGGCTATGCCCTGGGCAACTGGGAAAGCCCTTTCGGGATTAGCCTTTATATCGACCGCCTTTCTGCACTGTTATCCCTTCTGACCAGTTTTTTACTGATTAGCACCCAGCTATTCAGCTTTGGCGGAGAAGACAAGCAGGGGCAGTATTTTCACCCTTTACTTTTATTCCAGACAATGGGCATACAGGGTGCATTTCTGACCGGCGACATTTTTAACTTATTTGTCTTCTTTGAAGTCTTGCTGATAGCCTCCTATGCATTGCTGATTCACGGTGGCGGCAAACAGAAAACCCTGGCAAATGTGCATTATGTCAGTTTAAATCTGGCAGGTTCAGCCTTGTTTTTATTCGCCCTGGGTATTTTGTACGGCACCTTCGGCTCCTTAAATATGGCGGATATGCAGGCAAAAGCGGCTAACCTGCCTGAAGATCTGATTATCCTGGCGAAAAGTGGTGCGTTGCTGCTGGTTGTAGTGTTCGGTTTAAAATCGGCCATGCTGCCTTTACACTTCTGGCTACCTAAAGCGTATGCGGCAGCACCCGCCTCAGTCGCTGCGCTGTTTGCGATCATGACAAAAGTCGGCATCTATAGCTTATGGCGCGTTCACAATGGCATTTTTGGGGACAGTGCCGGAGCGCTGGCAAATATCGCCGCCCCCTGGATTCTGGTCTTTGCCTCGCTGACGGTGATAGCAGGGATCATTGCCACGCTGTCCAGCCAGAGCTTGCGCACGCTGACCGCCAATCTGGTCATTATCTCGGTAGGCAGCCTACTGCTGATGGTTGGCACCAATACCGCTCAGGCGACCAGCGCAGGTTTATATTATTTATTGCACAGCACCTTGGCCTGTGCCGCCATGTTTCTGTTGGCGGGGGTCATTATCAAGCAACGCGGCAAAGCCGAAGACAGGTTTGTCAGCTCCCGCCCATTAAACCAATCTGCCCTGCTAAGTTTGTTATTTTTTATCATCGCCGTTGCACTCATCGGCATGCCACCTTTATCCGGTTTTATCGGAAAGGCGCTGATGCTCAAAGCCGCCCTGCAAGCAAATGAAGCATTGCTGGTCTGGCCGCTTATCTTGTTAGCAAGTCTTGCCTCCATGCTTCTACTTTCACGCGCAGGCAGCACCTTATTCTGGCGAACCAAAGGTGATAAAACCAGCACCTCTACTATTCACTGCTTTGAACTGACAGGCATCTTTTTATTATTAATCGGTATTTTAGGCCTGGTATTCTTTGCCTATGCCTTCACAGAATATACCGATGCCACAGGCAAGCAGCTTTATTCCATGTTATTTGCAGATCCGTTGATGCCGTTCGACGTCATAGCCAACGCTTTTGAGGAGCATGCCTATGCTTAAACGTTTCTTTCCTTTGCCGGTTCACAGTGGCTTTTTATGGGTGGTATGGATCTTACTGAATGATTTTTCGGCAGGGCATGCCTTGCTGGGCTTATTTCTCGCGATTACTATCCCCTGGCTGACAGCCCCGATGATTGATCCGCATCCTGCGATTCGTAAACCCGGAATCGCTATTCGCTACATTCTGGTGGTGCTGTGTGACATTATTGTCTCCAATTTTGTGGTGGCCTAACAGGTATTAATGCCAAACAAACACCTGAAGCCCGGTTTAATCGCATTGCCGCTGGATCTTCATGAACCGTTTCCTTTAGCGGTGCT
>JBFHPN010000431.1:0-2976 GCA_041592735.1 Oleiphilaceae bacterium
TCATAATCCCTGTCCACAAGTGCACCGGTAAGTTGATATTTAACCAGATCCAATTGCCTGGCCAGAGAAACCTCTAAGCGCTTTCTCTTGACAATATCCAGCCCAGCGGTGCTTTCTTCTGATTCAGAATCTGGCTCTGAGTCCTCATCCGGCTGATCTTCAAACCCCAAAGAGCTATCTGAAATTGATTCAGAGTAATTCAGATTCAATTCATGCCAAAACAACTGATCTTTTAAAAAATAAATATCAAAATGGTTCCCGGTAATGGTTTCACTTACCGATGATTCAATACGATTCTGCCCTAAACGGGCGCCCATTAAACCATTAAATAACACCCTGTCGATGCCCACATTCAACCCTACCCTCTCTACCTCTTCATCCGGCCGGAGAATACTGGGGTCGCCGTAGTCTGATTCGATTATTTTATCGTAAGAGGAACTTAAACTAAGCGAGGTAAGGCTATTATATTGAAACTTATAACTGGCATTACCGGCTACTCGCTTGGTATCTGCGGATTCATCATCTGAGATTTCAACCTGAATAAAATTGACATCAACCAGAACGGTGTTGGTGGGATTGATGCGGTAGTTGATGGTCGGCCCTGTTCTGAAGATATTACGCTGAATTCTGTTATCAGGTGTATCACCTAAGGCGGCATCATTTAATATTTGTTTTCTTGTAAACGAACTTCGCCAGTCGAGGAAGTCTTCGATAATATCGAAGTTGAAAATACCTATTCCGGTAGAAATATTGGTTTCATCTGAAAACGTATCATTCAAGTAAACTTCTTGTTCAATACTAAATCGGGCATTAGCATTGAAGCGCTTTCTATCTTCTTTGAATAAAAAATCCAGGCCAAGCCTTTGCGCTACATCCTCTTGGGTATCATAACTTGAAAGGCGCGCGTTGGAGGTATATCTGGTTTCTGAAAACGCGGTTACATCTAATTCGGTAGACATAACAGGCAAGCCATAACTCAATAATGACACCAGCGTGGCAACGGTAAAACCTTTAGAAGAAAAAGTTTTATCACCATGAACACAGAGTTTCATAAACCGATTCATCCCTATTTCAAATATGCTTCATAGTTGCACGCTTGAGAACGCCCGGGCTAGTTGTTGTAAACCATGCCGACAAGCTTTTCTTTATCTACCACCTGAATTGCCATCTCTATTTGATCATGCGTTGTTCGGCCATGCGGCACGACTAATAAAACCATATCAGAAACCTCTGTGAGGATTCTCGCCTCAGACGAATCGACGACTGGCGGTGCATCGATAAAGATATAGCGATCCGGATAGCGTGAACGTATCTCATCGATAAAGTGCTGCATTTTATCGGATGAAAAATACTCCGCGGCGCCTTCACTGTGTTCACCAATCGGAACAACGCGCAAGCGAGGGATGCCTGTCGCATACACCACATCTTTAATATTAAGCTGGTTATTGTGCAAATAGTCGGTAATACCCGTACTGGCCTCACCAATAATAAGTTCATCCAAACTGGGTGCATACAAGTTGGCATCAATCAGAAGGCTGGTTTTAGATTTATCCAGAGCAAATACGGCAGCCAAGTTTTTAGCCACATAACTGGCACCGCCACCATGATTAATGGACGTGACCATGCACACAAAATTCTTTTTATCATTCATTTTTAGCAACTGGGTTCGCAATTCCCTGAATGTATTCAGGATGCGCATATTTCCCATACTGCCATTAATGAGTTTCAGCCGCTCAAGTTCCGCCGGGGAGAAACGATCTACCTCTCCCATGCGATTAATATCTGATTCCTGATCCTGTTTTTGTTCAACAATATGCATAATTAAACCTTTATAAAGGAATAGGCTCTTCTGCACGGTGGTGCAGACCAGAACCAACCTTGTTCACTGTAGAAGCAAGGATTACCCCGGGTTATAAACTGATATTCAATAAACCCATTTTTGAGGCATAGGCCAGCCCGACATATGCCGCCATAATCAATAATCCGAGAAAGATACAGATAATCATATCTATTCGCATGACTCGCTGGGTGAAGGCGGTTTTAACATGCGGGATAACCGCCAGCGTGGGAACATTAAACTCACTAAGCTGCTCGGCAAAACGGATCCTCTGATCAACCAATACAAACACCACCAACAAACCCATCACGGCAAAAAAACCTGCCAAGGGGCCTAACATGACAAAATGCGAAAATCTCAAGCCAGTTGGACTAAGCGGTGGCAACGCAGGCTCCTGCACTCGGTAGGTAACGCCCTGGCCTTCAATATTCAAGGTCATTGAGAGGCGCGCCTTCTCCTTACGCTCAAGCATATCCTCGTATATCTTTTTGGTGACCGTGTAATCTCGGGTTAACTCTGCTTCCTGAGCATTTCGCTCGGCAATTCGTTTTCTTCTCTCGTATTCTTCTTCCTGCAATCTTTCCAGCGCTGCCAGGCGTTTCTGTTTTGCTTGCATTTCAGTTTGAACGACAGACAATCGGCTGCGCAGCTCTTGATACAAGGGGTTCAAGATACGATCTTCTTCGTTGGTTGCAGAACCCTTGCCATCCTTTTTGGCTTCGGCAGCCTCTTTGATTGCTTTACGCACATCTTCAATCTGATAGGTCAGGTTAACCACATCGGGATAATCTTCGGTATAGCTCAACAATAGGGTTTTGCGTTGCGTTTCCAAGGCTGCTAAGCGCTCAGAGTAGACATCGGCTTTGAATTTACTCGTTGAATATTCTGATTCATTCTTTAACTGGCTCTGCAGAGAAGCAATGCTCGTTTTATCCTCATCTATAGTGATTTTGAGTTCTTCTATCTGGGAACGTAAACGACTGATACTGGTATCCACATCACCATCACGCCCGTCAAAATTATTGGCGCGGAAGTTCTTCAGGCGTTCTTCGGCCAGCACTAATTGATCTTTATACTGATTAACTTGATTATCGATAAACCTGAATGCTTCCCGGCTTTCAGATCGCTGATCATCAGAA
>JBFHPN010000432.1:0-2969 GCA_041592735.1 Oleiphilaceae bacterium
ATCAGAAACGAATATAGCGCTCAAATAGCTATGTCCTTTATCACAAAACTGGCCCGAAGCATCAAAAGGATCAATGTTCTTCCAGAAGTGATCGAGTAAGTCCTGGTAACTTAAAATGTTTGGATCGTAATAGACCTCAACTGCTTCATAATGGCCGCGATGATCGCCGTTATAAGTCGGGTTGCTGATCGTACCTCCCGTAAAACCGGAGATAGCCTCATAAACACCTTCTAATTTTTCGAAATCAGCCTCCATACACCAGAAACAACCTCCTGCAAAAACGGCCTTTTTGCTAGTAGGGGGTATGGTTTCTGTTGCTAGTGCAGTGCCGGAAAGCGAAAAAATTAATACAAGATGGCTCACAATTCTAGGGTAGAAGCCTTTCATTCTTTTTTCTCCGCGATTGATTGATGTGTTCATTCAAATAAAACTAGGTAGTCGCCATAGCCTTCGGCTTGCATTTTGTCTTTCGGAATAAAACGCATCGCAGCAGAATTCATGCAATAGCGCAGCCCGGTGGGAGCAGGCCCGTCATTAAATACGTGACCAAGGTGGGAATCTGCATACTTGCTCCTGATTTCAGTTCTGACGCTGAAAAATAATTTTCGGTCTTCACGCTCGACAATAAATTCAGGATCAATGGGCTGCCAGAAACTTGGCCATCCGGTTCCAGAATCATATTTATGTGTTGAGGAAAATAAGGGTTCTCCACTGACCACATCAACGTAAATCCCTTGCCGTTTTTCATTCCAGTATTCGTTGTCAAAAGGGCGCTCTGTAGCATCTTTCTGGGTTACCTGATACTGCAGATTTGTCAATGTATCACGCAGAACTTCTTCAGAAGGTTTCTGATATTTACTAGGGTTGGTTGAGCTATTCATGGTGGCCTTCCTGTTCGCTGTGTCGCTGTCATTCATTGTTTGTGTATCTGTGGCATTACATAGTGCTGTTTGCGTCAGTATTATCAATGCACCCATTATGATCGGTATCGTTTTCATGGTTCACTCCACTGGTGTTTTTTTATTAGTCTCCTACTAAGGACTGTTTATTACACCTTGTTATTAGAATATCTTAAATCGACAATTTAAGTACTTATAAATGGATACATGCATTTATATCTTTTGGATCATTTTGCCTGTAATGATGAATGTTATAGATGAGAATCAAATTTTTCAGGCGTGTTTTTCTTGAACATCAGATTAATGCTGATAAAGTAGCCCCTTTTTTTAACGTCGTGCTCGCGACAATTGATAACGAAACTGAATCTAAAAGACAAGGCCAAGCTAAGATGTGTGGTGTTGGAGCTTTATTATCCAGAAACGGGGAGCCGGTTAATCATCAGGAATTATCTTGGATGATGAATTTAATGCGGCATCGAGGGCCGGATGGCCAGGGCATCGTGACCGTGAATAATGGCCTCTTGGGTATGGTGCATACCCGTCTGGCCATTAACGACCAAGCGAACGGTCATCAGCCGATGCGGGACGAGCAGGCGCAACTCGTCATTAGTTATAACGGTGAAATTTACGATTGTGACGCGCTCAGAAAACAATTAAGACAGCGTGGTTTTCAGTTTACGACCAAGACAGACACTGAAGTGGTACTTAAGTTATATCAAGCCTATGGTTTGGATATGTTTAAACACATGAATGGTGAATTTGCCTTTGTGCTCTGGGATGAAAAAAATAAACGATTACTGGCAGGTAGAGACCGGTTTGGCATAAAACCCCTTTATTTGTTGGAAACCGGTGCCACACTTGCGTTTGCATCGGAAATCAAGCCCTTATTAGTGTTGGATCGTGTACCATTTCAGGCATCACATCATTATTTATTAAGTTCCTTTATGGGAAGCTTTATCGGACACGAGTCCTTTTTCAGAGGAATCAGAGCCTTGAAACCCGGCCATTATTTAAAGCTGGATGATTATGGCATATCCGAGTCGCCATACTGGCAAGCAGATTTTTCTCAGAAGGTCAGTGTATCGTTTAATGATGCCAAGGCAGAGTTAGCATGCCTGTTAAAAAAAGCAGTTGATAGGCGTCTGGTTGCAGATACAGAGGTAGGGTGTTTTTTGAGTGGCGGGGTGGATTCAACCATCGTTGCTGCACTGGCCGCCCAGACTAAGCCGCGCTTTAAATCCTTTTCAATTGGTTTTCATGGTGAGGGTTTTGATGAGTCGACCGTTGCCAAACAGTCTGCCGATATGCTGGGTCTGGATGCATCGATTCTCATGGCGGATAAACCCGCCTTGACACGTGGCTTGATTAAAAGTTTAAAACATATTGAGATTCCCATGGTGACGCCCTTACCCGTTGGTATGGTCTTACTTTCTCAGCATATACGTAATGCAGGTATTAAAGCCTGCTTATCCGGAGACGGTGCGGATGAACTCTTTGCTGGCTATCCATATTTCAAACTGGACCAGCTCAGAGCCTTAGAGCGTAAACAAGGGGGTATAAACGCCGAGCTTGCTGAACAATATCGGCGTTTTTATAACAAAGAGCAACGTAACAAAGTCATGCTTTGGTTTCCTAGCAGGAATTGGCATAAACATATTTTTCAGGATAGTGAATGCGAGCGTGAATATATATCCAGCTATATTATTCGTGAACGCTCGACGCTGGGTTACAGGCGTCGTTTATTCAGTGCCTCGGTTAATGCAGGGCAAGCCTTGATGCAAGAACAAACCAGTGAGTTTTATCAGTCTTTAAGCAAGTATGCACACAACGGCGTTGATTTTAATCGGGCACTGTCAAAGCAGCAATTGACTAACTATATCTTTCCTGTTCAGGGTGATCGCGTACAAATGTCCCATTCCGTGGAGGCGCGAGTACCTTTTTTGGATAATGATGTGGTGTCTTTCGCGCAAAGTTTGCCACCAGAATACTTAATGGATATGAAGCGCTTACAAGAAAAACATATATTGCATGAGAGCTTTAAGGACAGCTTGCCCGCTCATATGCATTACC
>JBFHPN010000433.1:0-2965 GCA_041592735.1 Oleiphilaceae bacterium
AAGTTGTTGGGGATGAAAAACTCTAATTTTGAAAATGCGACGGGATTGCCTTCCGAAAATCATTATTCCACCGCCTATGATATGGCCCTTCTTGCCAAGGCGATAATAATGGATTTTCCGCAACACTATGCATTGTATGCCGAGAAATATTTCACCTTTAATAATATCAGACAGCCAAATCGTAACCGCTTACTGTGGCGAGATAAATCTGTTGACGGTATTAAGACAGGTCATACCGAGGAAGCAGGGTATTGTCTTGTTGCCTCAGCGCAACGTGATGGCATGCGCCTGATCAGTTCAGTCATGGGGACATCGAGTGAAAATGCGCGTGCCCAGGAAACCCAGAAACTGCTTGAATATGGTTTCCGTTATTATGAGACGCATACCTTGTATCAGGCAGGTGCCTCTTTGACTGAAAGTAAAGTCTGGATGGGTGAAAGCGAATCTATGAACCTCGGGCTTTCCAAGGATGTTGTGATTACCATTCCGCGAGGCCAGAAAGAGCGTTTGAAAGCAGAATTAATAGTCGATCCGGTTGTTAAGGCACCAGTTGAATTGGGGCAAGCCTTTGGTCGTCTTGAGGTTCAGCTGAATGATTCCATTATAGTTGCCGAAAACTTAATCGCCTTGCAGGCTGTCCCTGAAGCGGGTTTCTTCAAGCGAGTATGGGATGCTATCTGTTTATTCTTCCTAGGTTTATTTGCATAAGGTGCTCAATGCAAGACACTATCCCTAAAATAGAATTTCCATGCGATTATCCAATTAAGGCTATTGGTGTTAATCATGTTGATTTAAAAACCATTGTTCTTGATATTGTTCGAGAACATGCGCCTGATCTGGACGATTCGCTGGTGGAACTGAATCCAAGCCGAAATGGTACCTTCGTCTCTGTTCGGTTTACAATTATAGCGACTGGTGAACATCAACTTAAATGCATTCATGAGGCCTTAATTGCCTCGGAACATATTAAGATGGTTATTTGATTCTTGCTGGTCTGTTCAGGAGGTCAAAATGAATAATACCCAAGACGCGTTGCCTGGTTCAGGCCAACACCTATCTGTGCGTATGTTTCATGGGCTTCAGCCTTACGAAGCAACCTGGCGGGCAATGCAGACATTTACCGATGAGCGCGACGATGCTGTTCAAGATGAGCTTTGGGTGCTGCAACATGAGCCTGTATTTACCCAGGGGCAAGCCGGCAAAGCTGAACATCTGATTGCACCTGGTGAAATACCGGTGGTGAATGTGGACCGGGGCGGGCAGGTGACATACCATGGTCCGGGTCAGCTAGTGATCTATGCCATGCTTGATCTTGATCGTATGAAGATCGGTGCAAAGCAATTGGTAAGTTTGATCGAAATGGCATTAATCAAAACCCTTAAGTTTTATGACATAGATGCAACGACCAGAAAAGATGCTCCGGGTGTGTATGTCAACGAGGATAAAATAGCTTCGCTGGGTTTACGTATTCGCAAAGGCAAGTCATTCCATGGTCTGAGTTTAAATATTGATATGGACCTAGAGCCTTTTAATAGAATTAACCCTTGTGGCTTTAAAGATCTTAAAATGACACAGGTCAGCCGTTTTGAACCATCAGTCGGTTTCGAAAGGGTTGCTGGGATATTGGTGAATAATCTACAAACAGTTTTTGGTTATGATGATATTATCATGAGCTATGAAGAACCTATATGAGATGCGGTATTAAATGAACTCAACGCCCCCGAACACAGAAAATTCAACCGAGAAGTCAGATATCACGACCAAAAAAAGTTACAAGGCCGTTCAGGGTGAAAAGCTTCGTGGTGCTGAAAAAGTTGCGCGTATCCCGGTTAAAGTTATTCCAACCGAGACCATGCTAAGAAAACCAGACTGGATTCGGGTGCGTGTACCGGCCACGCCAAAAATTGATGAAATCAAGAAAAAGCTGCGTAAGCATAAATTGCACAGCGTGTGCGAAGAAGCCTCCTGTCCTAACCTGGGTGAGTGTTTTGGTGGTGGTACGGCAACCTTCATGATAATGGGTGATATTTGTACGCGTCGATGTCCGTTTTGCGATGTAGCCCATGGCCGTCCCAACCCACTTGAAACTAATGAACCGCAGGAATTAGCGGTAGCGATTGCTGATATGGGCCTTAGTTACGTGGTCATTACATCGGTAGATCGTGATGATCTACGCGATGGTGGAGCGCAACACTTTGCAAATTGCATTACTGAAATAAGAAGCCGATGCCCGGAGACTCAAATTGAAGTGCTCGTGCCGGATTTCAGAGGGCGAATGGAAATTGCTGTCGAGATACTCAAAGATACGCCGCCCGATGTCTTTAATCATAATCTAGAAACTGTTCCTTCTCTTTACAAAAAAGTCCGCCCGGGCTCGGATTACGCGTATTCTCTGGCGCTCCTGAAGGCTTATAAAGCACTATCCCCTAAAGTATTAACCAAGTCTGGGTTAATGCTGGGTATCGGTGAAACGCTCGAAGAAGTCATTCAGGTGATGCATGATTTACGCGCTCATGATGTTGATATGTTAACCCTTGGGCAATATTTACAGCCTAGTAAAGACCATTTAGCCCTGGAACGATACGTGACTCCTCAGGAGTTTGATATGCTCGCGGAAAAAGCAAAAGCCTTAGGCTTTAAGCATGTTGCGAGTGGTCCACTTGTTCGTTCCTCTTATCATGCCGATAAGCAGGCTAAAGGTGAGGCCTTGCCGACACTATAAACTAATGCGTAATTCCAAAAAAAATTCTAAAGATAAAGCGATCAAACATGCTGAGGGCATCAAAACGGGTAGTTTTGAAAGGCGCCTCAGCCTCACCCGTGCGGGTTTGCTTGCCGGCACGAAAGTCGCGGGCCATATGACGGCAAGTTTGTTTTCAAGCAAAGAAAAGCGTCAGGAAAGGCGGAAAAAAGTGCTTTCTGAGCAAGCGCATTTTTTAGTTTCCGAATTGGGGAAATTAAAAGG
>JBFHPN010000434.1:0-2959 GCA_041592735.1 Oleiphilaceae bacterium
CGCGGGTCACCATTGAAAATATCCGCATGTGTTATCCGCAACTCAGTAAACCGGAGCAGGACGCATTAATTAAAAGCAGCCTGATTGAAACCGGTAAATTATTTGCTGAATTCGGTGTTGTCTGGGAGTGGCCGACAGAAAAAACACTGTCGCTGATTCGTTCTGTTCAGGGTAAGGCACATCTGGATGAGATCTTTGCAAGAGGTAAGGGAGCCATAGTTTTAGCACCCCATCATGGCAATTGGGAAATGGTCGGCCTTTATCTCTCAACATTACGCCCCATGGCGGCATTATATAAACCCCCTAAAATACAAGCTCTGGAAGCGTACATGTCTTCAGTGAGAGGCCGGCATGGTTCAGAGTTGGTGCCGACCAATAAACGGGGTGTGGTGCGTCTGTTCTCAATACTCTCTTCCCAGGGAATGGTGGGCATTCTGCCGGATCAGGTGCCGGGTGGCTCTGGCGGCGTGTTTGCGCCATTTATGGGGGTAGAGGCCAATACCATGAAGCTGGTTTCCCGCCTGATCGATAAGACTCGGTGTGAGGTGGTTTGCTTGTGCGCTATACGTCGGCCCGAAGGTGAGGGTTTTGATATGATTTTCACACCGGCCGACCCTGATATTTATAGTGATGATATTCCAAGTTCTGTTGCCGCGTTGAATCGTACCATCGAGACAGCAATCGCCAGTCATCCCGAGCAATATCAATGGGAATACAAGCGCTTTAAAGGTGCCAGGCATAACGGTAAAAAGGTTTACAAGTCGTCATGACTCAAGTGAATGTCGTTTGTCTGAAATGGGGGGATGTCTATTCACCCGATTATGTGAACAATCTGTATTCGATGACTTCCCGTCATTTAACGCTCCCTTTCCGTTTTATTTGTTTTACCGAAGATAGCGAGGGCATTCGACCAGAAGTGGAAATATGGCCCTTGCCTGAGTTTGAAGAGCCCCCTTGGGAATATGCAAAATATTGTCCGGCATGGCGTAAGTTGACGCTATTTAAAAAAGGCTTGGCCAATATGTCGGGTAAGGTCCTTTTTTTAGACCTGGATGTGTTGGTCATGAATAATATTGACTGCTTCTTTAGTTTTACCCAAAAGCTTGCCATTATTGAAAATTGGTATCAGCCTGGCAGGCTTGTCGGTCAAGCTTCTGCGATATGTTTTGAGGCGGGTCAAGAAGAATTTTTGTTACAGAATTATATAAATGATCCGATTAAAGTGCTTAAACAGTATCGAACGGAGCAGGCATATATAACGGGATTTTTAGGTAAAGAAAGATTCGAGTATTTTCCGGAGCACTGGTGTATCAGCTTCAAAAAACATTGTATGCCCAGTGGATTGCGTCGTTTCTTTTCCGCTAAAGTGACCAAACCGGAACATGCCAAAGTGGTTGTTTTTCATGGCAGACCCAACCCGCCAGATGCGATAAAGGGAGTTTGGGGCAAAGCGTTACCATGGTATAAACGTTGGTATAAAAGGATAAAGCCAACCCCTTGGGTGGCAGATCATTGGCGCCAATGATGGTGGTCAAGCTTTACAAATCAGATTGATAACCATGCATTAATGCCGACCAATCCTTTTCTGTCCAATGAATGCCAAATCGACCAACTTCTTTCTCAAAACTTCGTTTTAGTCTTGCGATATTTGCCGCTTGCCAACGTTCATTAGGCTGAAGAATACGCGCCCTGTCGAAATCAATTAACCAGAACTTTCCGGTATTATCTTGAAGGATATTTTGAATATTCAGATCCGCATGAAAAATGCCTTGCTGGTGGAAAGAGGCGATCACCTTTCCAAGTGCGATATAAAAGTCAGCGGGTTGCGGCACTTTCAACACACTGACTAAGTCTTGTGCATTCGGAATTTTGTGGGTGAGTAAATCTGCCCGATACATTAAGCCCTTTTTGATTACTTGAGCTGCCGCAGGTTTTGGAACGGGTAGGTTTTTCTGCGCGAGTAGGTGAAGAATAGTAAATTCGGCGAAGGCACGTGTTTTGTCAAGGCCACTGAAAAAATACTGATCGTGGCTGATATGACGCATCACACCACCACGTAAATAATGGCGTAATACTAATTCATAGCCTTCGTAGGCTATGAACCAGGTGGTACCCCGGCCACTTTCTTTCCCAATAATGGCATTCGTTGCTTGCCAATAGCTTGGGTCGAACTGTTGCTCGGATATAGTATTAAATACCTGCTGATCAAACAGCCAGTAATGGGGTTTGCAGTGTTTATTGATGATTTGTGTCATGCTCAGCCTGTTTGCGCTTAAAAAGCCTCTGATAAAGGCTTATCGTATCGGTACACATTTTATTCAGTGAAAAATGTTCTTCAATATATTTACGGGATTCTAGGGCAATGGTGGTGATCCTGGATTTGTCAGTTTGGCAAATGGCTAAGGTCGTCTCTAGTGATGACGCTAATGATTGAATTGAATTGTGTTCACACATAAAGGCTTGCTGAATGGGCGCAATGGTTTCTAGACTGCCACCATGTTTTGTTGCAATGACCAGGCAACCCATCGCCTGAGCTTCACAAGCAACTCTGCCAAATGCCTCCGGATCGGTTGAGGCAGAAACAACAATATCTGCCAAGGCATACGCAGCGGGCATATCATTGCATCCGCCCACTAGTTTAACCGTGTTAGCTAATTTTAGGTCATCAATTAATGTTTCTAATTCCTTATGGTAATGGTCTTTTCCTTTGTTATCCCCCACTAACAGGCAGGTCACGTTATCTGTATTTACCTTTGCAATGCTTTTGATTAGGAGCGATTGCCCTTTCCAGCGAGTAAGCCTTCCTGGAAGCATGATAACAATATTATTTTCAGGAACGCCCCAACGTTTACGCAAGTGGTCTATACGACTTGAGGAGATCGTGTTTTTATCGAACTTTATAAGGTCAATACCGCGGTGAATGACCTGAATGGTCGGTTTGAGCCTGCTGCAGGTATGC
>JBFHPN010000435.1:0-2958 GCA_041592735.1 Oleiphilaceae bacterium
CTATACCTCTCCGCATATTCTTGACTATAACGAAAGAGTTCGACTCAATGGGATACAAGCCACCGACGCCCAGCTAACTTCTGCCTTTGAAAAAGTAAACCGCGCAAGGGAAGCATTATCGCTGACCTATTTTGAATTTGGCACCTTGGCCGCGTTCGATATTCTTTTCGCCTCTCAGCCAGATGTTGTATTGCTTGAAATCGGGTTAGGCGGACGTTTGGATGCAGTTAATATTGTTGAACCGGATATCAGTATAATTACCTCGATTGGCTTAGATCACATGGAGTGGCTGGGTGATTCACTGGAAAAAATCGGTGCGGAAAAAGCCGGTATCCTTCGACAGGAAACGCTGATGATTGCAGGTGAAAACATGCCTCGCAGTGTTATCCGTAAAGCTGAAGAGTTACATTGTCAGCAATTAATCTGTCGCACCGAATTTGATTGCTATAAAGGCCCGAAAACTAACTCGGTTAGCCTGATGGTTGCAGGGCAGCCAAGAAAGTTCGACAATTTCCCTCATCCTGTATTACCCGAAAATAATATTTTAATTGCGCTTCAGGCTGTTTGTTGTTTATGGCAAATGCTCGAAGGAGAAAAGAAAGCGTTTACAGATGACATATATACTCAGGTTGTTGATGCCATTAATGGCGTGGTGGTTCCCGGCCGCCTTGAGCGTGTTGAGCATGTAAGTATTCCGGCTACCCAGGAAGTCTATCTCGATGTGGGGCATAATCCGCATGCTGCAGTTTATTTGAATGCTTTTTTAATGCATCATTCGGCTTTAGGAAAAAAAATTCAGGTTGTCTATTCCGCACTTAAGGATAAAGATGCCCCAGCGATTGTAGAAATCCTGGCGGGCGTTGTTGATGATTGGTTCCTGGCCCCTTTGGAGGGTGATCGGGCGATGCCATTATCCATGCTTATTGATGCTGTTAAATGTCATGCAACCGGGAATGTCAGGGTCTGTGATTCTGTCGATGATGCGATAAAAAACGCTTTGATGCTTGCTCAGCAAGCGGCAGACAAGCAAGATACGGTGCTAACGCTGATTTTTGGCTCTTTTTATATGGTGGAGGCGGCAAAACGCTTTTTCAAATCCTATGACTGATTCGGTAGATACCCTAAAACAAAGAGTGGTCGGTGCCTTGGTCATCATTTCCCTGGCGGTTATTTTTTTGCCAATGATTTTTGATGAGCCAAGAGTGTCGCAAAGTAATGTAATCACTCAGGTTCCGCCACGCCCCGCATTTAAAATAATTGAAATTGAAAAACCGCAAAAGCCCAAGTTTGAACCTCTGGCCATTGATAAAGAGAGTGGCAAGGTCTCACATGAACAGCAAACTCTGCTTGCCTCGCCAGCTGAATTACCTGAACCTGAGCAGCAAACGGTACAAGCCTCGCCTAAAAAAGAGCTTACTGAGCGCCCTCAAAGTAATGTCCAGCATGCAAATGAAACAGCCGTTACCCCGCCTAAAAATAATGAATCACCGAGCGTTTCTCACTTGCCGGTATTTAAGAATGTCTGGATGGTCCAGTTGGGAACCTTCAGTCAATTGGATAATGCCTATCAATTAAGAGATCAACTCAGGAAAGATGGTTTTGATGGTCATACCAAAAAAATTGATTTGGGTGGCCAACCCGCTGTGCGCGTATTCACCGGGCCTTTTGTGGATAAACGGGAAGCAGAAAAAATAAAAATCAAGGTCGATAAATTATACAAACTGTCTAGCCAGGTTATCTTTTTTGATGCCTAAATGGATGGAACTTTGCTATCATGCGCGCCTCAATAATTACAGCGTTATATGTGTATTTAGTCAGGCGTTAAAAATGAGCGGGTTAATCGGACTAAACCGTTATCAATCGAATTTATATAATTATTAGTTCAAGGTGTTATGTCTGGATTGAATTGGGCGGATTGGACGCTCATCGTTATCATTTTGTTATCCAGTTTAATGAGTCTCAAACGAGGCTTCATTAAAGAAGCGCTATCGCTTGCAACCTGGGTTGTCGCGTTTATTGTTGCGCGCACGTTTCATCCTCATGTCCAGACACTTCTGATTGACTCAATTGAACAGGCCACCCTGAGAACCATCGCGGCGTTCTGCATTTTGTTTATAGGCACATTAATCGTTGGTGCAGGTGTCAATTTTCTAGTGGGTGCACTGGTAAAACTTACCGGTCTTAGCCCTATAGACCGCTTATTAGGCGTTGCCTTTGGTCTCGCCAGAGGCCTGGTATTATCCGTGGTCATTATTGCGGTCGTCAGATTAACCCCTTTTGTAAATAGTGACTGGTGGCAACAATCCATCATGATTGAAAATCTTTCAATACTGGAACAGTGGTCGCGGTCAGTGTTTGAAAATCATACAGAAACGAAAGTTTAAAAATGAGGTAGTTGTATGTGTGGCATCGTTGGCATTGTCGCCAAAAGTAACGCAAACCAAATGTTATATGATGCATTAACGGTTCTTCAGCACCGAGGCCAGGATGCCGCTGGTATAGTAACTTGTCAGGATGATCGGTTTTTCCTGAGAAAAGCTAACGGCCTGGTGCGTGACGTGTTTATGACCCGCCACATGCAGCGCCTTGTTGGGAATGTAGGTATTGGACATGTGCGGTATCCGACAGCGGGCTCATCAAGCTCTGCTGAAGCACAACCTTTTTATGTAAATTCGCCTTATGGTATTACGCTGGCGCACAATGGCAACCTGACCAACACGGCAGAGCTTGCCGATGGCGTATTAAAATCTGATTTGCGTCATATCAATACCAATTCCGACTCAGAAGTGTTACTGAATGTCTTTGCACACGAGCTGCAAATACAGGGAAAGCTGGTGCCGACACAGGTAGAAATTTTTAACGCTGTTAAATCGGTACACAAACGGTGTCGTGGTGCCTATGCCGTTATCGCCATGATTACCGGTTACGGTATTCTGGCATTTCGTGATACCCATGGTA
>JBFHPN010000436.1:0-2951 GCA_041592735.1 Oleiphilaceae bacterium
GGCGTAATCATTGCAGCTCAATTAGCATGGCCTGCATTAAATTTTGATCTTCCATGGCTGACCTTCAGTCGATTGAGACCTTTGCATACCAATGCGGTCATTTTTGCATTTGGTGGGTGCGCGTTATTTGCCACCTCCTATTACATTGTGCAACGCACCTGTCATACCAGCTTGTTTGCACCGGGGCTTGCCCGTTTCACCTTCTGGGGATGGCAATTGATCATTGTTCTGGCCGCCGTGACCTTGCCACTAGGCCTGACACAAGGAAAAGAGTACGCAGAGTTGATATGGCCCATAGATTTGCTTATCGCTGTCGTTTGGGTGAGCTATGCCATCGTATTCTTTGGCACCCTGGTTAAGCGCAATGTTTCACATATTTATGTAGCAAATTGGTTCTATGCTGCATTTATTATTGCCGTTGCCGTTTTACATATAGTGAACAATCTCTCTATTCCCACCAGCCTGACGCATTCTTACCCGGTCTTTTCAGGTGCCACTGATGCTATGACCCAATGGTGGTATGGACACAACGCTGTTGGTTTTTTTCTAACCGCAGCATTTCTGGGAATGATGTATTACTTCATACCTAAGCGTGCGGAAAGGCCCGTTTATTCATACCGCTTATCTGTCGTTCATTTTTGGGCACTCATTTCAATTTACATGTGGGCCGGTCCGCATCACTTGCAATACACAGCATTGCCAGACTGGGCGCAATCTTTGGGCATGGTTTTTTCTTTAGTGTTATTGGCACCCTCCTGGGGAGGCATGATTAACGGGATTATGACGCTGTCTGGCGCCTGGCATAAATTGCGAACAGATCCCGTGTTGAAATTTCTCGTGGTTTCTTTGTCTTTTTATGGGATGTCGACATTTGAAGGCCCGATGATGTCTATCAAAACCGTGAATGCATTATCTCACTATACCGACTGGACTGTCGGTCATGTTCACAGTGGCGCTCTTGGCTGGGTGGCATTTATTACTATCGGCTCTGTTTATATGTTGATCCCGGAATTATTCAACAAGCAAAGAATGTATAGCGACGCGCTGATCAATGCTCACTTCTGGATCGCAACCATCGGGGTTGTACTCTACATCGCTTCCATGTGGATTGCAGGCGTAATGCAAGGCCTGATGTGGCGAGATATGGGTGAAGATGGCACCTTAACCTACACCTTTATAGAGAGTATTAAGGCTAGCTACCCCTACTATATTGTGCGCACCTTGGGTGGATTAATGTTCCTGGTGGGAATGCTGATCATGGCATACAACGTAATGAAAACCCTGGGCGCCCGGGAACTCGATAAACCTGCTGCACGAGTGGAGGCTGCATAATGAACCATCAAATCATTGAAAAAAACACGCTGGTTATGGGTGTGTTAATCGCCCTGGTCATCAGCGTGGCAGGACTTGTCGAAATTGTTCCGCTCATGTTTCAAAGCCAGACAACCGAGCCGGCACCCGGAGTAAAACCCTATACTGCGCTGCAATTAGAAGGCCGTGACATTTACATTCGAGAGGGCTGCTATAACTGCCATTCTCAAATGATTCGACCTTTCGCAGATGAGGTTTTACGTTATGGCCCCCCTTCAGTCGCAGGCGAGTCTGTATACGACAGACCTTTTCAATGGGGCTCAAAACGCACAGGACCTGATCTGGCAAGAGTGGGAGGCAGATATTCCGATGAGTGGCATCGAATTCATCTGATTAATCCACGCGACCTTGTCCCGGAATCAAATATGCCTGGTTTCCCATGGTTAGCTGACACGTATGTTGATGCCAGCACCATCAAAAATAAAATGCGCGCCCTGAAGCTGCTAGGTCACCCCTATAGCGAAGATGAAATTGAATCAGCGCCATCCATGTTAAGCAATAAAACTGAAATGGATGCCTTAATTAATTATCTGCAAGTGCTGGGCACTAATAATAACGGGAGATGAGACAAATGGATGAGATTCAACACATTATCAGCGGTTTTATGACGGGCCTGTTATTTATTCTTTTTATCGGTATCTGCGTGTGGAGCTGGAGCAGTAAACGCACGGAAATATTTGAGCAAATGTCACGGCTTCCACTGGATGATGGAAATTTTCATTCAATCCGGGACATATCCAGAACAACTGACAATAGAACATCAACCAGGGCAAGCAGTCAGAGAACAAACAGCGAGGCATTACGATGAGCACAGGCTGGAGTATATTTATTATTGTATTGGTATTCGGCAACCTGATTGGTGTGATGTGGCTATTATTCGCCACTTCCTCTAAGAAAAAGGAACAAGGCTCAGAAGTCGATACCACGGGCCACGAATGGGATGGGATTACCGAATTGAATCATCCTCTGCCTAAATGGTGGTTTAACCTGTTCGTGCTAACCACTGTTTTTGCAGTGGTTTACATGTTTCTTTATCCCGCACTGGGAAATCATGAAGGCGCATTGGGTTGGACTCAATTGAAACAACTCGATTCTCAGTTAGCCGAGAATAACGCGTCCAAGGCAGACTATTTTCAGCAATTCAAGGGCCTGAGCGCTGAAGAACTCAGTCAAAATAAAGCAGCCATGGATACCGCCTCACGGCTTTTTGCGAATAATTGTGCGCAGTGTCATGGTTCGGATGGCTTAGGTTCAAAAGGCTTTCCCAACCTAAGAGACGACGACTGGTTATACGGCAATTCTCTGGAAAATGTCATGCACTCGATCCTGACAGGCCGCCAAGGAATGATGCCCGCCTTTGGTGATATTCTACCTTCTGAACAACTGAACGCTGTAACGCAATACGTGCTCAGTTTTAGCAATCAGGCGACCGATTCAGCAAAAGCCGAGCAAGGAAAAGCAGTATTCGACATTCAATGTGCCGCCTGTCACGGATTGGACGGCAAAGGAAATCAACTGTTAGGTGCCCCCAATCTGACAGATTCAATCTGGTTATACGGCGGAATGCTGTCTGATATTGA
>JBFHPN010000437.1:0-2949 GCA_041592735.1 Oleiphilaceae bacterium
AGGAGTGATCGCGTGCCTGAATGGTTTATGATTCGTTTAAAAAGGTGTGTCTGATATGCACTCGCTTGATGAGAAGATTACTCGTGCCTGGTATACAGGCGCTAATTGGCTGTATTTACTATGGCCGTTGAGTGTGCTTTTTTCCTGCATAATTCGTCTTCGAAAATGGTGCTACCATTCGGGCCTTTGCAAGACTTATCGTTCATCAGTTCCCGTTATTGTTGTTGGGAATATCGCTTTGGGCGGTACCGGAAAGTCTCCACTGGTCTGCCATTTAGTTGATGCGCTTAAAGCGCAGGGTTATCGGCCGGGAATTGTCAGTCGTGGTTATGGTGCCAGCCTTGATGGGGCTGAGGTTCGGGAAGTCTTGTCCGATAGTCTGCCAGGTTCAGTGGGTGATGAGCCATTAATGCTGAAACGCCGCTTGGGATGTCCCGTTTTTGTTAGCCCCAATAGAGTCGCCGCGGTTAAAATGCTTGAACAGGCCGGCTGTAATATTATTGTATCGGATGATGGTTTGCAGCATTATGCACTGGCCAGAGATATTGAAATTTGCGTGTTTGATCGCCAACGAAAGTGGGGGAACGGTCATTTAATGCCTATGGGGCCGTTAAGGGAGCCGATTAGCCGGATAAAGGATGTCTCTTTTGTTGTGCTCAATGGTCCGCAGGAAACTAAGCAGATTGAGTCGGTTTTGTCAGGTGCTGTTACCATGACCCTAGCGACTCAAAATGCAATCCGGCTAGATAATGACGCCGTTAAATCGCTGAATGATTTTGCCTCAGAGAGAGTGCATGCGGTTGCTGCAATTGGACATCCTGAACGTTTTTTCAGAACCCTGGAGCAGGCAGGAATAAGGGTCGACAGGCATCCCTTTGCAGATCACCATGCCTTCAAGCGTGAAGATTTCATGTTCGAGCCACAGCAGCCGATTATGATGACAGAAAAAGATGCGGTAAAATGCCAGACTTTTGCGCTCAACGATGCTTGGTATGTCCCTGTTCAGGCAAACTTGAACGCCGATTTAACAGCCATGATTATTAACAAACTGACTCAACAAAGGCGACTCTGATGGAACCGAAATTATTATCAATATTGGCTTGCCCGCTTTGTAAAGGCGAACTGAAATATGAGAAAGAAAAAAAAGAATTGATCTGTAAGGTCGATGGCCTGGCGTATCCAATACGTGATGATATTCCCGTAATGCTGGAATCTGAGGCAAGAACGCTGAGTGTTGATGAGAAGCTGGCAAAATAAATACGATGGTACAGGGCTTACCCAGCCGTTTTGAAATAACCGCCCATCCTAAGAGTTAAGTTTTAATTGAGTAATTGTGTATGGCATTTATTGTAATTATCCCCGCTCGTTATGCCTCGACCCGCCTGCCAGGTAAACCCCTTCTTGATATCGCAGGAAAACCGATGATACAGCGGGTGTTCGAACAGGCTTGTCTATCAGAGGCTGATAGGGTTGTAAT
Source organism: Oleiphilaceae bacterium (assembly GCA_041592735.1). Lineage (GTDB taxonomy): Bacteria > Pseudomonadota > Gammaproteobacteria > Pseudomonadales > Oleiphilaceae > PZPK01. The sequence goes on from JBFHPN010000437.1 coordinate 1,478, forward strand.
CGCCACAGACGATGAGCGCATAGCTGAGTGTGCCAGGGGCTTTGGTGCGCATGTAGTGATGACCTCTGCTGATCATCCCTCCGGCACCGACAGGTTGGAAGAAGTGGTTACCCAATTAGAACTGGATGATGACCAGGTCGTGGTCAATGTTCAGGGAGATGAACCTTTGATTCCGCCGGCAATCATTAACCAGGTTGCAGCTAATCTGGCCTCTCATCCTGAGGCGGGGATAGCAACCCTTTGCGAAAGAATTCATGACATTGATCATGTCTTCAATCCGAATGTGGTTAAGGTTGTGTTTAATGACAGGGGTTTTGCCAATTATTTTAGTCGAGCGCCAATCCCCTGGGCCAGAGATGCATTTAAAAGTGGGGCGACTAAGGTGATGCCTAACGGCACTGAATACTTCCGGCATATTGGCATGTACGCCTATCGGGTGGCGTTTCTCAAAAATTATGTTAACTGGTTGCCCGGCATGGCTGAGCAAGCTGAAAGCCTCGAACAACTCAGAGCCTTGTCGAATGGCGTCTCCATACATATTGAGGAGGCAAAAGTTGCTCCTCCTGCTGGTGTCGATACGCAAGAAGATCTTGAGAGGCTGCGAGGCTTACTGTCTTGAGCAGTGGATACATCTTCTCTATGTTGAAGTGAAAGAACGCCTATGATTCGTATTCTATTTGTATGTTTAGGAAATATCTGTCGATCACCCACGGCCCAGGGTGTCTTTGAAGGCAAGTTGCGTCAGCATGGTTTGGTGGATAAATCATTTGCTGAGAAGATTCGGGTCGATTCGGCAGGAACGGCTGCCTGGCATACCGGTAAAGCTCCCGACAAGCGCTCTCAACAGGCCGCGAGCAAGCGAGGTTACGACCTTAGCCAGTTAAGGGCACGTCAGGTTACTGAACTGGATTTTCAAACCTTCGATTATATTCTGGCCATGGATAAGGCAAATTTAGCGGCCTTAAGATCCATCTGCCCACCACTGTATATCTCCAGGCTATCACTATTTCTGGACTATGCTGAAGGCCCTGAGCAGGAGGTTCCTGACCCTTATTATGGGGGGGAAGAGGGTTTCAACCAGGTGCTGGATTTAATTGAAGCGGCCAGTGATGGTTTTATTAAACACCTGAGCAACAGAGCCTGACATGTTCCACTATGAAGCCCGGCGTGATCTTTTAAAAAATAACAGCTTGAGCCTGCCCAGTAAGGCCTTGCATTTTATCGCCTTGGACTGTGCACCGGATATCGCTGAGGTTTTTAAGCGCTTCCCGGTGTCCGAGGACAATCTGCTCGTGCTGGGCAAAGGTAGTAACCTCATTTTGCCGCCGGTATTGGAACACTATGTATTACATTTTGCGAAGCGTGCTCCCGAAGAGGTGGTGATAAAAGAACAGAGTCATCGAGATATTCTTATACGGGTGCCTGCGGGAGTTATCTGGGATGACTTTGTCCGTTATTGTGTACAACAAAAC
>JBFHPN010000438.1:0-2928 GCA_041592735.1 Oleiphilaceae bacterium
GCTAATTACGCTAGCTGGAAATCTGAACATATTGCATTCAGAGCCATCCACTCCCGATCAGATCACTTTCTCTCTTATGGCGCACAGTTTCTGGCTGCATTTACGTTATGCCTCTCCAGCGTAATGTTTTTCAAGGGCTCGCTGGATGCAGGCACCAAACTTTCCTCGCCCCAATTACTCATCATACTTGCCAGTGGCAGTGCCTTGATGGCGTCCCTGGCGCTTTATCGCTTATTTACACCGGCACAAGACCTGAACAATAAATTCCAACTATTTCACAGCCTGTTGACCATTCCCATCCATAGCTGGATGCTGCTTGCGGCGGCGTATCACTTTTTCTTAAATGAACAGCATCTGGCCGGCATCGCCGTTTATTTTACCCAAATATTCCATCTCACTAATCTGCACCTGTCGATCGCCCTGTATATCTGGGTGGGCATGCTGTTAAAACAAACCCTGTTACCTGCCAGACTTTTTGCCGTATTCACACCCTGGAAACTGCCACCTGAACTGCTTGCCTGTATAGCTATCTTGTTGCTGGCCGTCCCAACTGCATATACCGGTGCATCTGGCATTATTATCATCGCTATGGGCGCAGTGGCTTACCAGGAACTCAGACGAATTGGTACCCGCCGGCAATTAGCCCTGGCAGTGACCGCAATGACCGGAAGCGCTGGCGTGGTATTAAGACCCTGCTTATTGGTAGTAGGCATTGCGATACTTAATAAAGAAGTGTTATCGGATGATCTGTTCTATTGGGGTAGCAGGGTGTTTCTATTGACACTTGTCGTATTCTGCTTTTTTGTATTATTGACACGACAGCAGGCCTTGAGCATGCCGCCCGCGAGGGCGGCAGTAAAACCCAGCCTGCTAGCTGCCAAGGCACTTCTGCCCTATCTGTTCATCATGCTGGCCTGTATGGGCGTGTTTGCTTTTCTATTAGATGCCTATCTCGATGAATTTTCTGCACCCATCTTATTACCGATCATCATGATTCTTTTTGTTATTTATGAATGGCGTAGCAGACTGAAAAACCAACAAGCGCTCCCCGTCACAGCTAGCGAGCCCTCACTCAAACTGCGCACCCCGTTTGCACTCTCGGTACGCGATGCGTCTATTCAGATTGGCGCACTGATCATGTTGATGGCCTGCTCATTTACCGTGGGCGGGATTATCGAAAGAAGTGGCGGTAGCATCAGTTTCCCCGAGGGCTTTGACTCAACCCTGTTAGCCATGCTGGCGATCGTGGTCTTCTTGATATTCATCGGCATGATTATGGACCCTTTTGGCGCGCTCATTTTAGTGTCCGGTATTATTGCGCCCGTTGCTTATCAGCAAGGTATTGAGCCGATTCACTTTTGGATGACGTGTCTGGTTGCGTTTGAGCTGGGCTATCTCACGCCACCCGTTTCCCTCAACCATTTGCTGACCAAACAAGTGGTGGGTAACGAAGAAGTCGAGCTCGCGTTACAAGAAGGGCATAATTTCTATTACCGCCATGAACGCATCCTGCTACCGCTGATGGTCATGTCTACGACCTTGCTGATTGTAGCATTCGGCCCCTTGCTACTTTACTGAGCCGCGCCTCATTCCCGTTTGACGGGAACCATCAGTTCAATACTGCCAGCCTGCTCAAAGGTCAGCACAAACCGATAGGTGTCGCCTTCTTTTAATGGCTGCCTCAAGCCCATTACCATAAGATGATAACTTTGTGGTTTAAGCTCCACCGGTTGGTTTTCAGGCAAACTTAAACACCATACCTGCTCCATGCGCATGACACCCTCTTGCATCGTTGAACGATGAATTTCTATGACCTCGGCCACCTCACTGCTTACACTAAGCAACCTGTCATCACGATCACTTTTCAAGCTCATATAGGCTGCGGTCATTTTGGAGACGGGTGGCAATAAACGCATCCAGGGGTTGGTGATTTGTACCTCAGACCGCGCCGGCAAGCTGCAAACCACCAACAGTAAAGCCATGACTGCCACAATTAAATGTTGTTTTTTTCTTTTACTGCTTACTGCCATCATCGGCCCCCTCAAAGATTGATCCTTTCCAACCATACAGTGACTAAGCCCTTAATTTCGCCCACAGCAAACCCAAATATTCATGCCAGGAACGTTCAACCCGATCAAGGTATTGACCCGAAGGAAACCAGCTCTTCCAGGAATAGTATGTCTCTTGGTAGCTGATATAATCTGTCGGCGCCGGGTAAATATGCGGTGTCCATCCGAGCTGCTTAGCGGCCTGCTCAAATAAATACATGGCGCGCGGCATATGCGTGGCAGAAGTAACCAACACCAGACGCTTATTTTGCACCCAATCAACCCAGTGCCATGCTTCCTCAGCCGTATCCCTGACTTCTTCTGCAAGCTGCATATCATGCTCGGGCACGCCGAAATAAGACGCCACTTTCTTTTGTGCCCGGGCATGAGACATTGCATCTTTCCCAGGATAACCAGAAAACAGCAATGTCGCCTCAGGCTGCAGACGATAGATACGAATACCTTCCAGAAGCCGCTTCAGGGCAGGGCCAGTGAGGAAACTCGTAATTGGCCGGGTAGGGTCTGATACATGGCCACTTCCGAGCACCAAAATATAGTCGGCTGGCGGCACATTTAACTCAGGATAAGCCGGATACTGATCTTCGAGCTGGCGCGCTAAAAGATCAGCAGTGGGCTCGATAGAAACACTGTAGACAAAAATCAGGCTCAGACCAGCGAACAATTTCGCGAGACGCTTTCGACGCGCTATTTGAAACAAACAGGCTACCAGCAAGAGACAAGCCGCTAAGGGTAAGGGCATGCACCATGCCGCAATCACTTTTTTAAGCAGAAAACCCGTTTCTATCATTCTGAATCAAGTACGTTAAATTCCGCATCTATATACAGTTTGTTTTTATCATCGACGACTTTCACCTGCCAC
>JBFHPN010000439.1:0-2928 GCA_041592735.1 Oleiphilaceae bacterium
CCCTTAATTTTCGGTTGAAAGGATAATTTGTGAAGAATCCACTGGTGATTTTATTTGCTTTACTAATGCCTGGGCAGGTTAAGGATGCGGGGATGTTGGTGAGGCACAAGATTATTGCATTCGCCTGTATCATGACCTTTCTGGCGGCAACCTACAGTTTGATTAAGTGGTCGAAGCTCGGCTACCACGATTTGGCAGTATGGGCATGGCTATTGGTGGTTGGTGCGCCGATACTGGCTCTTGTGAATAAATATAAAAAATTACCCGTGATGTTAATGGCCAATATCAGTGTGATGTTAATGGTTATTTACTGTTGTTCACTGATTTACCATCTTGAAGGTATTCACTCACCGCATATTTTCTGGGTAGTGGGGATTATGGTCTTTGCTTATTTAATTACCGATAGCGTTTATGGCTTTCTGTGGTTTTGTGTGATGACGATTTTTACCTTGGTGCTGGTCGTGATAGACAGGCAGGGAGTTGAGCTGCCACATTTCCAGCTTGATGAGCGGCAAACGGCATTGAATATCTATTCAGGATATCTATTACCGATTCTGGTGATCGGGCTGACGCTGTGGTTCAGCAATAAAATTCGCCGGGAAGCGCAAACATCTTTTGAAACTGCTGCAGCTGAAGCCAGACAGCATCTTGAAAGTACCAATAGAATTAGTCTGCATCTGGGGGAAATTCTGCAAGATGCGTCAAACAGTGCGGATACGCTACTTGGTTCTTCAGAAGAGTTATCCGCAACAATGCGAGTGATGAAGGGCAGTAGCAGTAGTATCAAGGAAAGCATTGAGAAACAGCTGTCATCTACCCTTAAAATGAGTGATACCTTGCACGCTATGGCAGAGTCTGTGAATGATTCGTCCTTAATCATGAAAGAGGTTAAAAGTGAGGCGGAAAGCGCAGAAAGAAATGTAGCAGACAGTGCACGTTCGATGTCCGAAGCGATTGAGTATATGGCGCATATCAAGCACAGCAATGAATCCATTCTGCATGCGATGAATATCATAAGTGATATTGCTAATCAGACCAATTTACTGGCGTTGAACGCCGCTATCGAAGCGGCAAGAGCGGGTGATCAAGGGCGTGGGTTTGCCGTGGTAGCGGACGAAGTAAGAACCCTGTCTGTTAAAAGTAATGAGTCGGCTCAGGCCATTAAGGGGGTGCTGGATACGGCTACCCGTTATATTGAAGATGGCGCAAAGATCGTTGATTTGTCGGGTGATAGGTTGAATAAGGCGGTGGAGTCGGTCAGACGAATTGCTGAAAGGATACATGAGTCCGCCTCAATGGCCCAGCGCCAGCAAAGTGATATTCGGGCAGTGGTTGCTGCCAGTGAAGAGGTAAAACAATTCAGTTTGCAAAATGAAGCGTTCTCAGAGCAGTTAATCGACTCAACGATGAGTTTGGCGAGTGTCTCCGAGCGCCTGGTTAATATGGCGCATCAAATGAATGAAAAGGTGCATGAGCGAGACAGGCTTGGGTCATAAGTGTGTTCAGGCACGTCTGATTCGCACGACTTTCATGATTTCGAAAGGCATTCCGGCGAGATTCTCATGATCCGGGTAGTAGGTAAGGTTGACGCTGGCGCCCTTTAAGTTTTGATAGCGTTTTTTTCGCTTAAAGCGAAAGGGTATGTCGCAGTCAGCGAGCATCAGGGTGTTTAAAAACCACTGGTCAACTTCTCTTTGTTGATGAGACAAGACTTTTTTATTTTCTGAATGAATCAATCCCGGGTGTTTTATTAGTAGTTCTTTTGCTTGGTATGCATTTATTTGGGGCATTTTAGTCACTAAATTGGCTGAAATTAAATGTGAACAGGTTCTCGTTAATGAATTGTTACATTTTGAAAAATTTATACAACAGACTTTTGGGTTGCGCTTAGATAATCTGACATTATTGAAGTACGGGGACAGCGATTCAGGCCCGCTTAACCGGAAACAACTTTGAAGTATATGATTCTTTTTGTACTTGATGTAGTCCCTAGAGTTTGTTGTTGTTCGCCCAGCTATATGCTGGGCTTTTTATTTTTGGGTATGCTGTTTCGGGCAGCGATTTCAGTTAGTGTCCATTGTTTTAAGTGAAATTGAGTGCTCGCTATGTTGGCAACCCTTTAGTTCACAAAGAAATGACAAGGCCTGCTTTAACTGATCCTCCAGCCCCCAGGGCGGATTGATAATGACCATTCCACTACCGTACATACCCTTGGCTTGTGAATCGGCAATATACCTTACATGAAGCTGCTCTTGGTTGAATTCACTGAGAATGCGCTTTACCATTTTTTCTGATGCGCTGCCCTTGCTTGAGTTTTCGCGCTTGATGAGCGGATACCACACCAGATATACGCCTGTGCTAAAGCGCTTGATACCATCCTTGAGCGTAGTAAATACCTCAGAATATTCACTTTCCTGCTCGTAAGGGGGGTCAATTAACGTGATGCCGCGCCGGGTAGCGGGAGGGAAAAGGGATTTCAGGCTCTGGTAACCATTTTGGTTTGAAGTACTGATACGATTGTCATTCGAGAACAGGCGTTTCAGCATCTGATAGTCTGTCGGATGAAGCTCGTAAAAGTGGAGCTTATCCTGCGCTCTAGTAATCTGGGCGGCAAGCCAGGGTGAGCCCGGGTAAGCATGTGCTCTGCTGGTTTGTGCCTTTTTCAGAAGCGCTAAATAGGGTGCGAATACATCTGGTGATGCAGGTGTATCGAGTAATTTCTGAATGCCATTTACGTACTCGCGGTTTTTATTGGCGGCGTCACTTTCAAGCGAATACATGCCGGCACCAGCATGGGTGTCAATATAGCAAAAGGGCTTTTCTTTTTTGGATAACTGAATACAGCATAGAATGAGTGTCAGATGTTTTAGAACGTCGGCATGATTGCCTGCATGAAATGCATGTCGATAACTTAACATAATGACCTTC
>JBFHPN010000440.1:0-2925 GCA_041592735.1 Oleiphilaceae bacterium
TGAACGTTGTCCGGTGGTTGACACCTGGTGGCAAACTGAAACCGGTGGTGTCCTGATCTCTCCCTTGCCAGGTGCAACCGATCTTAAGCCAGGTTCTGCAACGCGTCCTTTTTTTGGTATTCAGCCTGCACTGGTTGATAACGAAGGCTGCCTCCTTGAAGGGGTCGCCGAAGGAAATCTGGTCATCCTGGATAGCTGGCCTGGCCAAATGCGGACTGTTTTCGGGGATCATCAACGCTTTATTCAGACTTATTTTTCGGCCTATAAAGGAATGTACTTTACCGGAGACGGTGCTCGCCGAGACGCGGATGGCTATTACTGGATCACAGGGCGTGTTGATGATGTGCTCAATGTGTCAGGACATCGTATGGGGACCGCTGAAATAGAAAGTGCGTTGGTGGCACACCCTTCGGTGGCCGAAGCAGCGGTGGTTGGCTATCCGCATGATATCAAGGGGCAGGGAATATATGCCTATGTCACGGTGATGCATGATCACGAAGTGCCCCAGACTGATGCGCTCAAAACCGAGCTAATTAACTGGGTTCGCAAAGAAATAGGCCCGATAGCTTCGCCGGATATTATTCAGTGGGCGCCGGGTCTGCCGAAAACCCGTTCAGGTAAAATCATGCGACGGATTCTTCGTAAAATTGCGGCAAATGAAACCGATAATCTGGGTGATATCTCTACCCTGGCGGATCCGGGTGTTGTCAGTAGTCTTATCGAACAGCGGGTAAATAAGTAATTATCTTTTACTCTCATCATTAATTCAGCTGTGCCTTTCCAGATCTGTTTTCTGGGAAGGCACAGTGGATCAATCTTAGTGGGTTAACACAATTCGATAATGCGCATTGCCGGATCTTAGTTTATCCAGCGCAGCATTGACCTCAGAAAACTTGAATACCTCTGTAACCGGTTCAATGCCATGTCGGGCTGCAAACTCCAACATGGTTCTGATGGTTTCCGGGCTACCCACGGGCGAACCGGAAACTGTACGTTGTGCACCGATTAGTGAAAAGGCTCCAATATCAAGGGGTTCCAGAGTAGCGCCCACAAAGTGAAGTCGGCCTTTAGGGGCCAGTGTTGCCAGATAGGCATTCCAGTCAAGTTTTACGTTCACCGTTGAAATGATCAGGTCAAAACGATTTTGGGCAGCCGCCAGTGCGTCGGCATCTTTGGTATTCAGGACGGCATGAGCGCCTAATGAAAGCGCCTCCTGTTGCTTTGCTGCACTGCTGGTAAAGGCGGTGACATGACAGCCCCAGGCATTCAGAAATTTGAGCGCGAGATGTCCCAGACCACCAATCCCGATTACTGCAACTTTAGATGTAGGCGTAATGTTGAATTGAACCAAGGGATTAAAGACGGTGATCCCGCCGCAAAACAGTGGGCCTGCCGAGTCAGCATTCAGTCCTTCTGGTAAAGGCACGACTGCCATAGCCTGTGCCCGGACATAGTCTGCGAAACCACCGTGCCGGCCAGCAATGGTGGGTTGCGCATTGCTGCACAGGTTATGGTCACCTGCATGGCATGTGGAGCAGCTTAAACAATATCCGGAATGCCAGCCCAGACCCACGCGCTGGCCTATCACAAGCGTGTTGACAGCTTCGCCGGCGGCCACTATGGTACCAACGACCTCATGTCCGGGAACAAAGGGATATTGGGTGAATCCCCATTCATTATCCAGCATACTCAAATCGCTATGACAAATACCGCAGGATTCAACTTTTATTTCTACCTCATCGCGGCCCAAAATGCCGGGATCATAGTCAAAGGGTTCAAGTGGCGCACCGGGTTTCATGGCGGCGTAGGCTTTTATCATGGTTTTCTCCTTGGTATGGGTCGAATTCAGGAATAGTTTCGGCCTGGATAGGTATATTCATCGTATATAAACTGCGACACAGGATATAATTTCAAGTACACGGGATATAATCAACATAATGACGTTAATCAGTAAAAAGGGAATCGTTTTTTTCGTGGCATTTTCATTTTCTCAATGGGTGGCCGCCCTGAGTTATACGGTCGAAGTTCCAAAAAAGATCATAGAAGATCAAATCGCGTTGCATATGCCCTTGGAAAAGTCGCTTATGCTGGCCAAACTACGGCTTTCAGAACCGCGTTTAACCTTGCTTGAAGCTTCAAATGAAATATCGCTGTTTCTTAAAGTCGAAGTGATTATGCTGGAAGGCTTGAAAGGATCGGGGGCAGGTGAACTGGTGGGTACCATTGATTACCGTGCTGATGAGGGCGCTTTTTATCTTATCAATCCCAGAATAGTTAATCTTAATATTCAACGAACGCCACAGTTTCTGCTCCCAAAAATTACCCAGGCAGCAGAACTTCTCTTGAGCCGCTCTCTGGCGACCTATCCGATCTATCGCTTAGATGAAAATGATACCCGTCAGAAAATGGCCAAAGCAGCACTCAAAAGCGTGAGTGTTTCCAGGGACACATTACTGCTTACACTAGGTATGTTTTAAGTGTTATTCTGTGATTTCAACCATCAATGCTAGACCTTATAAATTGGATCGGTATGACTAAATCGAAAGAACAAGAGCCTCATAACAATCATAACAGCGCCGCTCAAACAGATCCGCATCAAGCGCGTGAAGCAGAAAATTATGCGAAACCTATCGTAAGTCGTGAATTTATTCTGGCGCATTTGAATGACAGGCATGCGCCTGCCACCCATGAAGATCTGGTGAATGATTTAAATTTAAGTGATCCCGATGATATAGAGGCCCTGCGCAGGCGACTGATTGCCATGGCGCGAGATGGCCAGCTGGTTTGTAACCGGAAGGATCAATATCTGCCCAGCTCTAAGGTGAATCTCAAAAAAGGCGTGGTGATTGGTCACCGGGATGGTTTTGGTTTCGTTAAACTGGATGAGGGCGGCCCTGATTTCTATTTATCTGCCCGGCAGATGCA
>JBFHPN010000441.1:0-2918 GCA_041592735.1 Oleiphilaceae bacterium
ATGAAAATCCGCCACATCTCGCACATCTACAACATTCATTCCACCAATATAAGTCTGGCCGACGCCATTCAGCCAGTCCATCACGATCTGATTCGACGGGGTAATACGGTAATCATAGGCTCCCAACACAATCGCCGGACAAATGACCACCAAGTGAATATCGTACTTACGCGCTAATTCCTGGGCGGCTTTTTCACTTTGTGTCTTGGCAATATAGTAAGGATTATGTGCATCCTCGTTCCAGTCATTGCCGGTCAGCAGTTTATTTCTGTCGTAAGAAAAGCCGATTGATGCGATGGAACTGGTATAAACAACACGCTTGATACCGGCTTTATGTGCTGCGGCAAAAATATTTTTTGCACCTTCGATAGCAGGTTCGACAATTTCTTCTGGCGTTTTAGCAATTGTTTTATAAACAGCCGCCAAGTGAATAATGGCATCGCAACCCTCTACTGCTGGCTCAAGCGTTTCGCCCTTCATCACATCGCCGTAACAATACTCAATATCCAAGCCATCTAAACCGCGTGTATCTGCACCTTTGCGGATAAATGCTTTTACCTGATACCCCTGATTTAACAAAGAACGCACAACGTTAGCGCCAATATGGCCATTCGCGCCAGTAACCAATACCTTCATATACATGCCCATTGTAGGAAAGAGAGTTGAATAGATGACGCATGATTAGAGTATGCCGGAAGGGGAATGTCAACTCTGCAATGTGTGAAGTCAGCCTAATGTGAGCATGCATGCGCGACACAAGTGCTAAAAATACCGCCAATAACAGCTCATCCACTTGAAATAGTTGATTTTTTTATTTTAAGCATGCACCTGAAGCTATTCAAAACAAGCTGATCGCTTAGAATGATTAGTGATTCGCTTTAGACAAAAAGTAGTGTGTCTCCGAACACAAACCGCTATCCATATGCATGCCGGAGACACAGTAAAAGAATTTATAACGAACCTATTTGAGTCGTAGCATTACATTTTCGATATTCAGCATAAGCACGCTTTAAATCCTTGAGCTCGACACTAACTTCCTGGGTACGCGCCCCAAGTTCATTACCCCCGATTATCACGCTTAATCTCTTTTTGGTATTTAACGCTGACTCTAGATCTCCATTCCAGACAGCACTGGTTTGAAAATGCTTTTTCGTGAAGGGCTGCAAGGGACCGTTATCCAATTTAACGCCAACCCGAGGCCGATTTATATCGATATTGGTCGTTGCGTTCACCAGTAACTCATCGCCAACAACTTTCAGCCAGACCTGCGTAGAGTAGTTATCAAAAGAGACTTGCATGGTGGCAGATGCCAGCGTGCAATGCTCACGGTAAGCACTGGGTTCATCCTTGGCGATTTTCCACATGCCATATTCTGTTATTTCAGGTCGATACTCTGCAGGAGAAGCAAGCAGCAGTATTTCGTTGGGTACAGAAAGTTCAGCCTTGGTACTTACCTCTGGCAAAACCTTATAATCCTTGGCCAAGGCGGCAGTAGGATTATCTTTGGTCAATTGATTGATTGCTGCAATCGCTTGTTCATCGTCAGAAACCGGGCTCGCCTTTTCAGCGACTGGCGCAACGACAGGCTGGCCAGAAAGAGCCTCTTCGGCGGGCTGCGAAGTCACTACCGTTTCGGGTGTCGTGCGCGCCTGCACTGTCGGAGTGGATTGCAGTTTTTCTGAGCTTGCGCTAACAGAACGTTCAACACTGACAGACGGTTCCGGCTGTTTAACCGCTATCTCGGTCAACTTCGAGGCGCTATCACCGCGTTCGATCTTATCCGTCTTAACAACCTTGGTGGTTGATGTGCTTTCAACCTTTGGCAGGTCTTCCGCAGCCTGAGCTGAATAACCTGCTTCACTTGCTCTTAGTTGTTGCAACGCCAGTTCAACGGCTTTTAACTCTTCCTCCGTTTTTTCCGCCGGCTTAGCGGCCTCAGATACGCGTTTCTTATCTGCCTCTGCCTGAGCATCCTCACCGAAGCTGAAAATATCAAAAATGGTATTTGCTTCTGTAACACCGTTATACCTAATGGAACTGCATGCACTTAATGCGGCCAGGATAGAAATACCTAATACCAGTTTGATCGCACTGGATAAGATCATGGTATCTTTCTTAACTCTCGATATATTTATGTTCATTGTACTGTTACCTCTTAAACAAAGACCAAGCAATATAAGGCATGTCATTATGCGATTGACTTGGATTCATTCTTATTTTCATCGAATCATCCTGATCTGTTTATTATGCGCTTTTTTTGTATAGAATTTCATGAATGTTCTACTGATGTTTAATGATTCAAATCAGATAAACACCTTATTTTCAATAACGTCAGCTCTCACCACACCAAAATTTATTTCCATTAAAAATTTAATAAATGGATAAACGTTGTCAGCCTTGGCAAAGCGGTGCTTTTCTTAATCCATTTGTTTCTGCAATTTTAGTGACAACTTGAATTAAATTATATAAAACATAAAGTTATAAAAAACATTTGTAAACCATCAGATTGAAACTGTAAATTAATCTGACAGAAAGATTGCACACTGCTTTTTCAAAACTAATCTATACTTAAGCTGAGCAGTTGATATGCATTAATGATTCATTAATACAGGGGGGCTATCATGCTCTCATGTGAACACACTCTTCTGGTTAAAACCATAAAAATGATAGCAAGCGCGTTTAAGCTGCTTGCTTTTGCTCTAGTGTTGCATTCACCCTTTTTGTTTGCCCATGATTTAAACCATAAGACAAATGCAATCGAACATTGGCTAGATACCGAATTTCAACCTTCAAGCATAAGCCGTGAGCAACAATTGAATGAACTCACGTGGTTCCAAGAAGCCTCTATCCCCTATCGCGGCATGGTGATTCGTGTCGTATCTGAAAGAATCGATACCCATTTATATGAAGCCAACACC
>JBFHPN010000442.1:0-2912 GCA_041592735.1 Oleiphilaceae bacterium
TAGTCGCCTTCGCCAAACAACACGTAAAGTAGGGGATCTTGCGTTTCTAGACGTTACTGGACGGGTTGCCAGAACTTTATTGGATCTTTGTAAAGAGCCGGATGCTATGACCCATCCTGATGGTATGCAGATAAAAATTACGCGTCAGGAGATAGGCAGAATTGTCGGTTGTTCCCGTGAAATGGTTGGCAGGGTACTCAAGACACTCGAAGATCAGGGCTTGGTTCAGGTTAAAGGAAAAACAATGGTGGTATTTGGCACACGCTGAACACCTTAGAAATGCAGTAAAAAACAGGCCTTGAGCCTGTTTTTTTATGTCGAGTCATTCAGTGTTTTTACTTAATAATCATTTTTTGGCCACTCTCGATTATTTTTTCAGCTTGAGGGCGAGCAGGAATATCTATCCCCTTTTTTGCAGCAGGACGCTCGTAGATCGCGTTTATCCAGCGAATTAAATGGGGGAAATTGTCTACCTCAACGCCAGACCAGGAATGTGTGCGCACCCAAGCCCAATTTGCCATATCTGCAATGCTGTAGTTATCCACCAAAAATTCATGCGTGGCTAAGTGCGAATCCAGTACGCTGAATAAGCGCTTTACTTCATTATGATAGCGATTGATGACTGTCGGGATTTTTTCCGGAAAATAGCGATAAAACACATTGGCTTGTCCCATCATCGGACCGACTCCCCCCATTTGAAACATGATCCATTGAAGAATTTCAGAGCGGGTTTTTGGATTTTGTGGATAAAATAAATTGGTTTTTTCACCAAGGTATATAAGGATCGCACCAGATTCAAAGACTACAAAATCATCATTCTCGTGATCAACAATTGTCGGTATTCGGCCGTTAGGGTTTAGTTTGAGATATTCTGGCGTTTTCTGCTCATTCTTTGAGAGATCTACCGGTATTACGGAATAAGGCAATTGCATTTCTTCTAATGCGATGCTGATTTTATGTCCGTTAGGTGTCGGTGCCGTATATAAGTCAATCATAGTGCCTCCTTTTCGGGGCCGAAAGGTGTCGTCAATAACTGAGCTGGCCGTGTCTGTGTCTTAAGGGTCAACAACGATACGTGTATCACCTCTGGAGTTCCAGTCTGATAAGTAGATGCTGCCGGCTGAACGATTTTCTTCGGCTTGCAGGCCTCTGAGGTTTTCTAGTTTGAGCAGGTCGATTTGCAGCTCTCTTTGGACGGCCACTCCGCCATTATCAATTTCACGCATTTGATGTTTGAAGTTAGCCGTTTTGTAATTGATTTCACTGTTTGTTTCGTTAGTCGATGAGCGTTTTGTGGTTGATTCACTCACTTGAATTGCCGACCTTTGGGCCTCAAGAGGCAGGCCCGATGAGGTGGAGCCCTCTGGTAATAAGGCAGACTGTTGTTTTAGTTCTATTTCCCGGATTTCTATCGCTGCAATACTTCTAGCCCCCTCTCCCTCGGTGATCGCTTCTTTACGAAGATCGATGTTTTCGTTGGTCGTTAATTTTGCACTTCCAGGTTTTACCTTATCCGTGTCGATTTTAAGCCCTGCCTGGCTTGCGCCAAAAATATTCAAAATATTATCGCCGGTCGTCGCAGAAACAATTTCCAGGTCGGTTTCTGTCATTGGCTGAACGCCCAGCGACGGAGAGGAAAGAAAACACAGGAATAAACTGTTCATCAGTAATGTGTGGTGTTTTGACAGTTTCTTCATGTTGCTCGCCTGTTTAGGAAGTTAAACAAGAGTGTACTAAAAATGAACAATGTTGGCACTTAAATATACCGAAAGATTGGTAGTTAATACCCTAGATAGGGGGGCATTTTAAGTGAATATTCATTAAGTCAAAAAGAAAAAAAGTCCATTTTGTTAAGCTTAATTGCTGCATAGGGTCTAGACTTTAAATACATTCAATAAGATGGTTAGGCGATTCAACGGTGTTATAACGTTTGTATTTGCTGTATCTAAATGACCAAATCAAAGTCTGGAGAAGCTTATGCTGGATGATTCTGACCCAATAGAAACAAGAGAATGGTTAGATGCCATTGAATCCGTGATTCAAAATGAAGGGGCAGAACGTGCCAGATATCTGTTAGGCAAACTTGGCGAAAAAGCCAGAAAGTTAGGGGCAGATTTACCTTATGCTGTCACCACCCCATATTGCAACACCATTCCGGCAGATCAAGAGGCTCGCATGCCAGGTGATTTGTTCATGGAGCGGCGAATTCGTTCCCTGATACGCTGGAATGCGATGGCGATGGTGTTAAGAGCAAATAAGCGGCCGGGCGAGCTAGGTGGTCATATCTCTTCGTTTTCATCCAGTGCCACGCTCTATGATGTGGGATTTAATTATTTTTTTCATGCGGGTGATGAAACCCGTGAAGCGGACCTTATCTACATTCAGGGGCATACTTCACCAGGTATTTATGCCCGCTCCTTTCTGGAAGGACGTTTGTCTGAAGAGCAAATGGACAAATTCAGAAACGAAGTGGATGGTGGTGGGCTGCCTTCTTACCCTCATCCCTGGCTAATGCCAGATTACTGGCAATTTCCTACCGTTTCTATGGGTCTTGGCCCTTTACAGGCAATTTATCAGGCGCATGTTATGAAGTACCTTCATAGCAGGGAATTAAGCGATAAAAGCGACCGCAAAGTCTGGTGCTTTGTGGGTGATGGTGAAACGGATGAGCCGGAAACCTTGGGGTCGATCGCGCTGGCGGGACGGGAAAAACTGGATAATCTGATATTTGTTGTAAATTGTAATTTGCAGCGGCTGGATGGGCCAGTCAGAGGTAACGGAAAAATTATCCAAGAGCTTGAAGGTGTATTTCGAGGAGCAGGCTGGAATGTCATCAAAGTGGTTTGGGGCCGCTTATGGGACCCCTTATTTAAAAAAGATACTGAAGGGTATATGCAACGCGCCATGAATGA
>JBFHPN010000443.1:0-2899 GCA_041592735.1 Oleiphilaceae bacterium
AATATGCGCTTTAAATGTAAGTAAGCCATTCGTCGAGGTGAGTTGATCTTCAGCGACAAGATGTACCAAAGGTGCATCGCTGTTTGCATCATAAAGATTGGCCTGCAAGCGATGAAAACCAGGTTTTTCAGTGGCAACATATACAGGAATCAACAGATACTCGCCCTGCACTTCTGAACCGGCAATATCTTCAACCTGAGCGATGGTATTCAAATATTCCACTGAAATACTGCGTGTGTAAATCTCATCTAATACATGAAATTCCACCTCGATGGTCATATTTTCTTTCCACTCAATCGCATTAAGGGCAAGCGGATCAAATGTCAGCTGAAAACTGTGTGCTCGTTCCTCAACCGGCACCACCACAGCAAAACCCAAAGGTTTACCCTGCATCAACAATCGGGCTGACACATAACTGCTTTCTTCGACATCTAAACCCGAAATATCCGCTCTGGCCGTAACCACATCTCCACTAAAATAGCGGAATTGACCCGGCGTCACAGATAAGGATGGACTATCAGGATTCTTGAAATCTGCCGGCAACTCTGTCGCCACGGGCATATCAGGCAGATATTTGCTTTCCAGCTCTCCTGCTTCTATCGGTACTGAGAAACTGGGGTATTTGATTTGTTCTTCATAGGCTTCACTGATTCGCTGAAGCCTTAATTTCATCTCATCATCAAAATCAAAGTCCTGACCTTTTTTTTCTATACCCGGTAACACGACCAAGCCATTTCCCTGGTCCTCCGTTGGCGATTCAGGGCTTTGTTTGTCGTCGCTATCTGTCGTTATTTCAGGGGTATAAGTAGCCGCTACTTCGTCAGGTTCTTCAGACAATGTATAGATACACACCAGAATAGCCAGACTGAACAGCGCAGCCATAGAGAACCCTTTTCCGGACAGGAAAATACTGTGTTTACTCATTCACTTACCTTTGCTTCGGACAGCCTGTCTTACAGGACAGCCCTAATCTATTATTTTTATTTAAAAAAGCATATGTAATAGCGTGACCAAGACAATCTATGGGTTAGATCGGTAACACGCATGAGCGTGAAGCATGCATACTTCAGAAAGGCTTGCTGTGACTCATTGACGCAAGTTTACGAAAGATGGCAAATAGCCACCCCCCACAAATGGGGTATAACTTAGACGAGTGTGACCTGATTCACACTTATATTTCACTTCAAGGGGCAAATCGATTTGTTTGAGATAAAAAAAACCCGAGCATTGCCCGGGTTTTTCAGAGGATGATAATACCTAGTACAAGCCGGAGATATAACTTGCTACGGCTTCGATTTCCTTGTCACTGAGACGCGCAGCGACCCCTCGCATCATGCGTGAATCGCCATCATTGGCGCGCTCACCTGAACGGAATTTCTTGAGCTGCCCGGCAATGTAGTCAGCATGCTGACCTGCCAGAGCAGGAAAGCCTGCCAATTCGACACCTTTTCCTGCAGGGCCATGGCATGCGGTACACGCAGCAACTTGTGTAGCCGGATTACCTACGCGGTAAAGCACTTCTCCCAATTCAACAAGCTCTTTCTTGGCCTGACCACCCGTGCCGGTTTGCGCTGCATAATAAGCGGCCAGATTTGCCATATCCTGCTCAGACATCGCATCCAGTAAACCGGTCATCTCAACCACAACACGTTTTCCTGTTTTTATATCAGTTAATTGCTTAAGCAAATATTTTTCGCCCTGGCCAGCCAGTTTCGGAAAATTCGCCATCGCACTATTGCCATCCGCGCCATGACACCCTGCACATACCGCCGAAGCATTCTTGCCGGCTTCAACATCTCCTGCAACTGAAACGCCCGAAGCAAGCACTAAACCTGCTACCATCAAAACACTTTTCAACATGGTTTTCATCGTATCCCGCTCACTCTCTTCATCAATAATCAATATTTGCTTAGTACATTAGATCAAATCTGCCATAAAACCAGCCATGCAGTTACTTTACGCACGCACAAAAGATCAGGCAAAAAAATTTCGGGTATTATACACTAAGCCCTTATCGATAAAACCCTTACTTTTTGTGTTAACTTAAAACCTTTACCCATAGCCGCCAATACCTGCTTACAGATCAAAAGATCTGAGCCTGTTTTGCCCGTTATCTTTAAGCAAACGCGACTAAGTTAATACCCAGGCCACAGAAAGAAACCTTATGAGTCAGACACCCTTCAATCCTAGCGCACCAACCAATAATTCCGCAGAAACCACTCAGCAAAAAAATAGCACAGAAGCCACCGAAAAACCTTTTGCACTGACGTTCAATTCTGCCCGATTTACCCAAAGCGCCTCAAAATTGTCCAATTGCCCTCCTGATAACGGCATTGAAATAGCATTTGCCGGCCGTTCAAATGCGGGCAAATCTTCTGCCATTAATGTGATTACACAAAACAAAAAACTGGCCAGAACAAGTAAAACGCCGGGGCGAACACAACTTATTAATTTTTTTGATCTCAATGAACCCGGTGTCAGACTCGTTGACTTGCCCGGTTATGGGTTTGCCAAGGTTTCCCTGGACCTCAAAGCAGAATGGGGCAAACACCTCGATGATTATTTAAGAAACAGGCTTGGCTTATCTGCCATGGTGCTGATTATGGATATCCGAAAACCGCTGACACCCTTTGATGAGATGCTTCTGGAATGGACCCATAATCGTGCTTTACCTACATTGATATTGCTTACCAAGAGCGACAAATTAAACTTCGGCCCTGGTAAACAAACCATGCTGCAAGTCAAAAAAGCCTTGGCAGATCATCAATCCCTGGTAGACGTCGTGCTATTTTCCAGCCTGAAGAAAACCGGACTCAAAGAAACTCGACAGGCCTTAAGCGAGATTGTCTGGCAACGCAAAAACCAGGCCTCGGAAAACAACGAAGCCCTTGATACTTAA
>JBFHPN010000444.1:0-2870 GCA_041592735.1 Oleiphilaceae bacterium
GCCATTGCCGAGTCGGCATTTCTGGAGTCCTTCTCTGAGGAAGATCTATATGTCATGGATCTGCAGGGCAAATTGAAACCCGTTGATTATGTTCAAGATGCATTAAATGACCAGCAATTTGATTTAATTTACGCCATTGGTGCGAAAGCCTTAGGGTCCATTAATGTGATTGCGCGGAATACCCCGGTCGTCTATTCAGCCGTGCTGAATTGGCGTCGTTTTCTGGATCATAATAATTACTATGGTATTTCAAGCGAACTGTCTCCTCAGGTGCAGTTAACCTGGTTCAAGCTATTCTTCCCCGAGATTAAAAAAATTGCTGTGTTTTACAGTAAAGAAAACAAAGCATTGATTGAGGACGCCCACAAGGTGGCAGCAAATCTCTCAATCACCTTAAATGCCCAGGAAGTGAAAAATCAGGCTCAGTTAGAAAAGTTGAGCAATAAGGTGCTTGATGCTGCGGATGCGATGTGGTTGATTTCTGATTCCGAAATTTTATCTTCGGTTGATGCAATCAATCGGGTATTTGCCCTTGCAGAACGTAAGCAGGTTCCGGTATTGACGTATAATCCGGTGTTCGTTGAGTTGGGTGCCGTGCTGAGTTTGGCTGCGGATTTACCGACCACCGGAAGACAAGCAGGTTTAGTGGCTTCCGAGTTGCTTGATAAGCGAAATACCTCTCCTTCCATACAATATCCGGCGGGCAGTCGTATTATGTTGAACCTCAATAAAGTGCGTGAATATGGCTTAGAGCTAAATTCAGCCGCACTTGATTCCGTTGATGATATCTATCCTTAGAATAAGCCTGCCTCAGAATAAGGTTTCAGCGTTTATCATCTGGTGTTGAGTGTGGTGAATGCCATTCCATCGTCAGGGTGGCACTTTTCTGAAAACCACCGTTGAAAGCCGGGTAGAGGCGCGTAATGCTTGCCGCAAATTGTTCAAAAACAGCGGGTTTTCGCATGGCTGGAACGGCTTCAAGTATAAAGATAACCATCTCAAAGGGGCCGGACTGTTTAAATTTCTCGTTAATGGAGGGGTTGGATAAGGGTTCGCCCGCAGGCGTCATGCAGCAGATCATGTCAGGACCAAGAACGTATCGGGGGTGAGGGGTATCCCAGATAAAAGCACCCAGAAATTCATTCAAATAAGGCAGCTCAAGCAGGTAACTGCCCATGTCAACAATCACCGTGCCGCCATCTAAGGCACCAACCGCCTCTTCTTTGACAGCAATCACCTTGCCGCAACCTAGTAGTTCATGAGGATATGGGTAGTTGTTTAAGGTTGTCTGCACACTTTCGATCGGTGTCTTTGTCTCCAGCGCTGCACCTATCTTTTCTGCTAATAGCAACGAACCGCCAATCGCGGTAGCGTCTTTATCGGTGCCGGTCTTAAGGTCTTTACCGGAGAATGCCCATAGGGCGATTGCACCGGCATGGTAGCGGGTAAAGTCAGGGTCTGTCGTGAGTAGGTTGCCGGCCCAGTCTTCTACTTGCTGGGCATTGTTGCCAGCCGGGCAGTGCTTGCCGGGATTTCCCGGCACCCCTACGGCCGCTAAGACAGCCGGGCTGGCAGCAAGCCCGGCTTGATTATAAGTCGTCAGGGGCAGGGTAGGGACAGCGCGACCTGCGCCATTGGCATCAATAAGCGGGATGTTTTTCTGTGTAGCGACCAGCATGGGAACCAGGCTGTTACCCGCACCGACTTCAATGGCAGCGACATATGAAAGCGTTTGTCCACAGATCTTCTCAAGCCGCTCAAAAGCCACTGTTCCAGCGGTATCAAACGTCATTCCTTGTGAGCCTTGAGGTGATCCCATTCCAGCCGCTATGGCAAGGTATGCGTCATCGGGTACTTCACTTATATCGACAACCTTAACGCTGTCGGTTAATTTGAAGATATTCGTTATGATGTCGGGCGTAATAGAATAGGGCCCGCCTCCACCGCTACCCAGAAAACAAGCACCCTTTGCAATTCGTTCAACTGCCAATCTGTCGAGCTGTCTCACTGCTAATCTCCCATAAATAGAATAAGGCTATTTGACTATAGCACAGGGAAAATGGTCTATATTTTTATAGCAAGCATTGAGCAGACGACACATCAAAGGAGAAACGGAATGACTCATCGCACGGCAAGCAAAAAAATACTGGTATTGATTCCAATTGTGCCTACTCAAGTTGTACCCCTTGTAAAGCAAGAAGTTGAGCAGGTTCTGGCACCGGATTTCAACGCTGATTATGTGAATGTCAAAGAGGGAACCTGTTTTATAGAGAGCCGTTATGCAGAATTTTTAAACACGGCCGAAATCATCCGTTTATCAAAACAAGCACAAGCCGATGGTTACGATGGTATCTTTGTGGACTGTTTTGGATCACCTGGTGTTTCAGTGGTCAGAGAGTTAGTGGATATTCCCGTGGTGGGCGGGTTTGATGGTGCCGTGCTGACGGCGATGTCGATCGCCCAGAAATTTTCGATCATCACCGTCGTGCCCAGTGTTGATGCCATGCTTGAGTCTCAAGCCAGAGATTTAGGTATCACAGAAAGTCTGGTATCGATTCGTAACGTCAATATTCCCGTCAACGCGTTATCCGATAAGAAAAAGTTGATAGCGGGGCTTATTGAGCAAAGCCGAAAAGCAATTCACGAAGATGGTGCGCAAGCCATTGTCTTGGGTTGCACCGGCATGCTGGATGTGGTGGACGCGGTGGCAGAGGGTCTTGTAAAGGCAGATTTGCCCGCGCCTGTGGTAGATCCTACCTTTGCTTCCGTGTGTTTGTTGCAGAGTCTGGTGCGCTGCGGGCTGTCACAAAGCCGATTGAGTTACTACCGTTCGGCTGCGAAGTTTGTGACGGATCCGGGGCAGTGCCCCA
>JBFHPN010000445.1:0-2862 GCA_041592735.1 Oleiphilaceae bacterium
ATCATCCTGCGTTATTTTTACGTAATGTGTCCTTCTCCTATCAAAAAGGAGGGGCGCCCATGTTGTGTATTCCAGAGTGGCAGGTTGAACACGGTGCCCGGTTATTTTTGCAGGGCGCTTCGGGATCAGGAAAGTCAACCTTATTGAATCTATTGTCCGGTATTTTGAGTGCCGATTCGGGCGATATAGAGATTGCCGGAACAAATTTGCAAACACTCAGTCATGCTCAACGTGATCGCTTCAGAGCCAGGCACATTGGTGTGGTGTTTCAGCAATTTAATCTCATTCCTTATTTGTCGGTTATGGATAATGTGCTATTGGCGGCGCACTTTGCCCAAGCTCGCACCGGTTCAACAGAAGATCGCGCCAGACAGATATTTTCGTCTCTTAATCTGCCAGAGGCGTTGTTAAATCAACCCGCAATGAATTTAAGTATTGGGCAGCAACAACGCGTGGCGATCGTGAGGGCCTTAATAAATCAACCCGATATCATCTTGGTCGATGAGCCTACTTCCGCGCTGGATGCAGATAATCGTGATGCCTTTATGCGTTTGCTGCTTGAGGTGGTGAATAAGCAAGGAGCGACGCTGATTTTTGTTAGTCACGACCTCGGTTTGTCTGGATACTTTGAGCAGCACGTGAGTCTATCGGTGCTGAATAAGGCCACACAAAAAATACACGTTATGAATCAGGATGCGTCAGCCAGAGTCAGCCTATGAAACGTTTTAATATGTTTTTTAATGTGGCCTTGCAGAGTCTTCTGCATCGGCGAATTTCGGTGATCGTCACCGTGCTCTCGATCAGCGTCAGTGTGATGGTGCTGTTAGGTGTGGAACATATCCGACACGAGGCAAAAAACAGTTTCAGCAAGACGGTTTCCGGTGTGGATCTGATCGTGGGCGCAAGAGGAGGTGACATTAATCTTTTGCTTTATTCGGTGTTCCGTATTGGTCATGCCACGAATAATCTGTCATGGGATAGTTATCAGCAACTGGCTAAGCATAAAAATGTGGCCTGGACGATTCCAATTTCTTTGGGGGATTCGCATCAAGGTTTTCGGGTCGTGGGTACCACACCGGATTACTTCGAATTTTTCAAATATGGTCAGGCACAGTCTCTGGCGTTTCGGGAAGGGCATGCTTTTTCTGACGTGCTGGATGTGGTGTTAGGTGCAGATGTTGCCCGGCAGTTAGCTTACAAGTTGGGTGATCAGCTGGTTTTGGCGCATGGTGTGAGCAAGAAAAGTTTTAGTCTCCATGATGATTTGCCTTTTAAGGTCGTGGGGATTCTCAAGAAAACCGGCACGCCTGTTGATCAGGCGCTTTATGTGAGTCTGGAAGGGATCGAAGCGATTCATTTAGGGTGGCAGAATGGGGTAAAACTGCCTGGGCAGAAGGTATCCGAAAAGACCCTTAATGCCGACGTGTTGATTCCTAAAAGTATCACCGCCGTAATGCTGGGGTTAAGCTCGAAAATGGCAACATTTCAGGTGCAGCGAAGTATTAATCAGTATAAAACCGAGCCGCTGACCGCAATCCTCCCGGGTGTGGCGTTATCGCAGCTTTGGCAGACCATGGGGATTCTGGAGAATACCTTGCGCCTGGTTTCTGTGATGGTATTGGTCGCCTCATTACTCGGCTTAAGTGCTATGTTGCTGGCAACGATGCGAGAAAGAGAAAATGAGCTGCGTATTCTCAGAATGATTGGTGCCAGACCGATGTTTATCTTTGGATTGATTCAGCTGGAAGTGCTCATGATTACCTTTATGGCAACCTGTCTGGCTCTGATCGGCTTGATGGGGGGGATTATTTGGGGGAATCAGTTGCTTTCCGAGAACCTTGGAATGACCTTGGGTTATCAGCTGCTAACGCTAGAAAACTGCACCCTTTTGGGGCTTGTTTTTGCGGGTGCTTTGGTGATGGGTTTTGCGCCTGCAATAAGTGCTTATCGTACCACCTTAAGGTTGAGAAATTCTTAAATCTTTGTCGAATTCCCGCTGTTAAATCCGTATAATCGCCGCGCATACTCAAGGGAATGCGGGCATTATCCTGCCTGTTATGCCCTTCAATTTTCAAAAAGTCAAAAGCTCTAGAGAGAATGAATATGAGATTAGTTATTGTTGGTGCTGGAATTATGGGTGTTACCCTTGCAACCCTGGCCAGAGAACTTGACCCCAATCTGGATATTACCCTGATCGAACGACTTTCCGGCCCAGCAATGAGTAACAGTAGTGTATTCAATAATGCAGGCACAGGTCACGAAGCAAATTGCGAATTAAATTACACCCCCGTTGATGAAGAAGAAATAGCAGTTGATAAGGCGCTGCAGATTCATGCGCAGTTCAATGTTGCAAAACAGTTCTGGGCGTATCTGGTCAAGCAAGGCATTGTTAAAGACCCTTCCAGTTTTATCAATGCCACCAAACATTGCACCCTCGTCGCCGAAGACAGCATTGAAATGCTGCGTCTGCGTTACCAGGAAATGTCTAAGCATCATTTCTTTAAGAATATGGAGTTCTCCGAGTCCTATGATGAAATCCTCGGCTGGATTCCTTACACCATGGAAAACCGTCCTAAAACCGAGCGAATGGCAGCGACTAAAATAGAGGGTGGTACAGATGTAAATTATCAATCTGTTACAGAGGAAATGGCCCGCTATCTGTCCCATCAAGGTGTAAAACTCGATTTGAATACCCATGTGAAGCGCGTTCACAAAAGCCCCACGGGTACCTGGTTGGTAGAGGCAGTTAAAGATGGGAGCGCTGTGCAGTATAAAGCCGACAAATTGTGTGTTGGCGCCGGCGGTGGCGCCTTCCCCTTGCTCAAGAAAAGCCACTTGCCTTGTCATACCCGATTTGCCGGG
>JBFHPN010000446.1:0-2846 GCA_041592735.1 Oleiphilaceae bacterium
ACCCAAAGAAGCCGAGGCGCTCCTGGCTCGCGATGATCGTTCTTGGCGCTTTCCTTGTAAGAATCTGACGGATAATTATTTCTGTGAGTTATAAGTCGCGTATGAGATAACCAGAACAATAAAGTATGATTTAAAAAGAATGATCTACAAAGAATGAGTTATGGAAGATGAGCGGCCTAAGCATATTTAACACACCCGATGCCTTATATGAGCACATTGCGGCAGAGTTACAAGCCTATTCTTTGCTTAAGGGTGAACAGCACATTGCTCTTTCTGGCGGCACCACGCCTAAAGCTCTTTTTGACTATATCGTTGCCAGCGAGTATCGAACGTCGATTCATTGGCATAATCTGCATTTTTGGTGGGGCGATGAACGCTGTGTGACGGTCACCGACCCTCAAAGTAATTTTGGTCAGGCAAAAAAGCATCTGTTTGATTTTATAGATATACCAACTCATCATTTGCATCCAATTATTCCTGACACACCGGAATATCAAGTAGCAAGCCTAAATAATGAGCTCTGTAGCAAGGCTTTAACGCGCTTTATCGAAGCAATGGCTTATTTTGCTGATACCCAATCGGCCAAACAGACTGGCATGAATAACTATCTCAAATTTTCCTGGATGCTATTAGGTATTGGGGAAGATGGTCATACCGCTTCATTGTTTCCGAATAGCAGTGATTTGGATGAAGCGTCTCCTGCAGTATTAGTCAAAAAACCGGAAACGGGTGAACTGCGTATTTCGCTTTCTGCCAAGGCGATACAGGCAGCACAGCGTGTTACCTATGTTGCTTTAGGGGCTGGCAAAGCCAAGGTTATGGCAGAGATTATTGAACATTCCAGTTGTGCTAAACAGTATCCGGCAGCTTTAATCAAGTCGGAATCCGGGGAAACGAACTATTATATCGATCAGGCGGCTGCCGGTTCTTTGTCAGCACCTTCAGAATAAATCAGGTTTATCAAACGTTTTAAGGGGAAAGAAAAGATGAAAGCAGATATCGCTGTGATCGGCCTGGCTGTGATGGGCCAGAATCTTATTCTGAATATGAATGACAAGGGCTTTAAGGTGCTTGCCTATAATCGCAGCGCTGCTAAAACCCATGAATTTCTTGCCGGGCCTGCCGCATCAACACAGATAGAGGGTGCCTTTTCACTGCAAGATGTAGTTGCTGGTTTAAGCCTTCCCCGAAAAATTCTCTTTATGGTTAAAGCGGGTGAGGCTGTGGATGAGTTGATAGCGCAGCTGGAGCCACTTCTGGATGAAGGTGATATTTTAATTGATGGAGGTAATTCAAATTTTACGGATACTGTGCGACGTGTAGATAGTCTTGCGGAGAAAGGCTTGATATATCTTGGCGCGGGTATTTCGGGTGGGGAAGAGGGTGCACGTCATGGCCCGTCTATTATGCCCGGCGGTAACCCAGCTGGCTGGCCACACATTAAACCTGTTTTTCAGGCGATTTCTGCAAAAACACCCTCTGGCGAACCTTGCTGCGATTGGGTCGGTAAAGGGGGCGCAGGGCATTTTGTGAAGATGGTTCATAATGGAATTGAATATGGGGATATGCAATTAATAAGTGAAGCTTATGACTTTATGAAGCAAGTGCTAGGCTTGAGTAACGCAGAGATGCGTGAGGTGTTTACAGACTGGAATAAAACCGAACTCGATTCTTATTTAATTAGTATTACAGCCGAGATTCTCGGCACTCAGGATGATGCCGGTCATTTTGTTCTGGATAGCATCTTGGACTCTGCAGGGCAGAAAGGTACGGGTAAATGGACCAGTATTCACGCTTTGAATCTTGGCGTGCCCTTGAATTTGATTACAGAGTCTGTGTATGCACGTTTTATCTCTAGCTATAAGCCTCAACGGGTGCTGGCGGCCTCAGTATTTGGAAAAACGGTCCCCTGTCTCATTGCTGAACGCGAAGGCTCAGATGTCATTGTGAACGTTTGGTTAGATGCACTGAGAAAAGCCTTGCTGGCATCCAAAATACTCTCTTATGCACAGGGGTTTATGTTGATGCAGACTGCATCGCGAGAATATGGCTGGGATTTGAATCTTGCGAATGTAGCCTTGCTTTGGCGAGCAGGCTGTATCATTCAGAGCGGGTTCTTACAGAATATTGCTGATGCCTTCAATGCGGATCCGGATTTAGATTTTTTACCCTTGAATGCCTATTTCAAAGCCATTATCGATGATGCCTTACCTTCATGGCGGAAAGTTGCCTCAAAAGCGATTGAAAGCGGGCTGCCTATGCCCTGTACCTTATCCGCCATCAGTTTTCTGGATGCTTATACATCGGCAGTTTTACCGGCCAATATGATTCAGGCACAGCGAGATTATTTCGGCGCACACACCTATGAGCGGACTGATAAACCCCGGGGTGAGTTTTTTCATTACAACTGGATAGGGTCTTAAGCTGGCTGATAGCGTGTTCTTAAATATTCAAAAACCGCACGAATACCAAAAGCTTCACCTCCGACTGGTCTGCCTGGGAGTTTGCGATTATTCCAGGCCATGACATCGAAATGCACCCAGGGCGTTTGTTGTTTGACGAATAATTGCAGATACAAGGCCGCTGTAATAGCGCCGCCAAAAGGTGAATCGACAGAATTAGCAGTGTCCGCAATTTCACTTCTTAGCATCGATTGATACGGCGCATGCAGGGGTAATTGCCATATGGGGTCTTTTGCCAGCTTGCTCATTTGGAACAGTTCATAAGCCAGTTCGTCATGATTGCTGAAAAAGCCGGGTAATTCAGTCCCCAGGGCAACGCGGCAGGCACCCGTCAGTGTTGCAAAGTCGATAATTAAATCAGGTTGTTCGCTGTCTGCTTCGGTC
>JBFHPN010000447.1:0-2833 GCA_041592735.1 Oleiphilaceae bacterium
AAGCCCTAGTCATTTATCTGTCATTCAATCAAAG
Organism: Oleiphilaceae bacterium; assembly: GCA_041592735.1. Taxonomy (GTDB): domain Bacteria; phylum Pseudomonadota; class Gammaproteobacteria; order Pseudomonadales; family Oleiphilaceae; genus PZPK01. The sequence goes on from JBFHPN010000447.1 coordinate 35, forward strand.
TGTCTCAAAAGGTAATCCACTCAGTAGCAGCCATAACCTTATTGCATTTATCGGTATCTGTTGCCTCACGGCATTGATTATCAGCTTTCTGATGACCTTGAATTTAAGCAGTTTTCTTAATCAAGCCCTGAGTGGTCAGCTTTTTATGCCGATACTGCTGACCAATCTGACCAGCCTGATTACCCTATCCTGCCTATTATTTGCGTATTTGAATCATCATGCTCGTATTAAACAAAATACCCATCCCTTGGAATGGTTTGTCTGGCTATCCCTTAGCTTAATCGCCTGTTATTTTTCAATGAACAGTCATGCGGCATTTTCTTTACTGATCATCCCGGTTTTTTTATGGTCTGCTACGCGTTTCAATCAACTCACTTGTTGTACATCGGTATTCATTGGCAGCCTGCTGTTTGCCAGTTTTTTTAATCATAAAGGGCCTTCGACACAGCCGGAAGATTTACCCTTATTCACAGCCCAGATCTTTAATTTGCTCATGATCATCAGCACCCTCTATTTTAGTTCGCTGAGATCAGATCAACGAAAAATTGAATTCAGGTTAGAAGAACTCGTTGATCAACGAACACGTGATTTAATGTCAGCAAACCAGGAATTGCGCGATGAGGTATTTAATCGTGAACAAGCTGAAAAATCCTTACAGAGAAGCTGGCACCGTTACAAAGCCTTGTTTGAAACAGCCGGCATACCGATCATCGTACTGGATTCGAAATTCAATATACGCCAATGGAACACCGCCGCAGAAATTCAGTTTTCCTACACAAAAGACGGTGTTCTAGGTAAAAACTTTATCAAGACCTTCATTCCTGAAAACCTCCAGGATGAAACCTCCTGGAAATTCATGAAAGTGCTTGAATGTGGTATGAATAAAGAGAACCTTGAAACTGAGGTCATTAGTTATGATGGGCTAAGACATACTATGCTCTGGAATATGAATCATTTTTCAGACAAAAATGATCTGGATAATCAAAAGCAGCTACTACTGATCGGTCAAAATATTTCGGAGATACGTAACACGCAGGATCAATTGCATTATCTGGCACATTTTGATCCTCTCACCGACACAGCAAATCGCAGACTATTTGAAGATCGTTGTGCCCAGGCAATTCACTCTGCCATTCGCCACAAAAAACAAATCGCATTGATTGGTCTGGATATTGACCATTTTAAACGCATTAATGACACACTAGGTCATGATGTGGGTGATCAATTCCTGGTTTGCTTGGCTAATCGTTTAAAAGAATGCGTGCGTAAAGAAGATACCATTGCGCGCTTGGGGGGCGATGAGTTTGCCATACTGCTAGCCAGCGTATCCGGTGCAGACGGTGCAGAAACCGTCGCCAGAAATATCCTTGAAAAAATCACGCAACCTATTGTCATTCTGGGGCATGAATTGCTGGTGACCTCCAGCATTGGCATCACCGTATGTCCGAATGATGCCATTCATTATCCGGATTTACTTAAAAATGCAGACATGGCGATGTACAGAGCCAAAAATGCGGGTCGAAATAACATTCAATTCTATAGCCCGGAAATGAATGAAGAAATGCAGACCCAACTCAGAATTGAAAAAGAATTACGCATTGCATTGCAAAAAAACCAGTTCAAACTTTTCTATCAACCGATCGTTGATATTGAAACGGGTGAGGTACTTGCACTTGAAGCGCTGCTTCGCTGGGTACATCCTGAAAAAGGTGTCATAGAGCCTGAGACCTTTATTGATATTGCCGAACAAACCGGACAACTTACCGAGATTGGACAATGGGCAATTAAAAACGCATGCATTCAAGGTCGATCAATACATCAATGGTCTAAATCTCCCATTCAGATTGCCTTGAATTTATCCAGCAGGCAATTTAACCATCCCAGACTAGTCGAGATGGTGAGGAACATAACAACTGAGACACAATTTCATCCTCGCAATCTCATCCTTGAAATGTCTGAAAGTGCAATAACCCAGAATATGGATGTCTCGTATTCGATACTAACTCAATTAAGTGATCTGGGTGTGTCGCTTACAATAGATGGGTTTGGAACGGGTCTGTCATCGCTTCGCCAGCTTAAACGCATCCCGGTGAACATGATCAAAATAGATAGAACCTTCGTGAAAGGCATTCCCCATGATGAAAGCGATATGGCCATCACTGAAACCTTACTCGCCATCGCCGGGCAAATGGACCTGAAGACCTTTGCTGCGGGCGTAGAAACCTTAGAGCAGGAAGCCTTCCTGAAAATTAACGGCTGCCGATATGCCCAAGGCTTTTTATATACCCCGCCATTGCCTTTTCAGGCATTGGCAGAACTGTTCAATCGCATCAAAACCGGACTCAGTCTCAGTGAAGGCACCCAGATCTTCTTACCGTTTAATGATGAACCCGCTGCTTCTGAAGGCAATACGAAACATCAGAATAAGCCACCTAAAACACCGTATTTGCTTAACTAATCAGACCATCAGATGCCGATGTAATTCTTCAAATTGCTGGGTGAGCGGATGCTTTGGCGCAAAGAAAACGAGGGGTTTACTCGCCTGATGCGATTCTTTCATTTTGATCGATGCATTCAACTTGACCGGTAAAATTGGCAAACCTTCTTTAATAAGCTCATCAACCAATTGATTTGGTAAACTTGCTCTTGGTTGAAACTGTTTAACAACGACACCTTCAATTTCAAGCCGCCCGTTATGATCTTCCTGAATATCCTTGAGCTCACCTAAGATGGTGTACAAGGCTTGGCGAGAGAAGTCATCACAATCAAATGGAATTAGCACCCGGTCGCACGATATAA
>JBFHPN010000448.1:0-2831 GCA_041592735.1 Oleiphilaceae bacterium
CTATTATCCGGAACCGGGCGCAGAACCCTTGATTCTGGATAACCTCATCAATGATATTTTACCGGCATCCGAACGCCCTGATCTTGCCCCGGTTTACATCTTTAACGGTGAAGGCTTGTGGCTCAGCAAATTAAGTAGCCAAGAAGGAAAACGCATCGGTGAAGCCAGTAAGTTAAAAAGCTGGCAAGATAATATCACGCGCCATAACCGTTTGTTTAAGTAGGTAAATAGGTAAGCAGCCTCCCCATTCTCGAATATCAAAAAAATTGCCTGCCCTACTCCAAAATATTGTTGTTACTTTAAAAAAACAAGTTGACGTTTACGTCAACTGAAAATAAAGTAGACAAATCAATACGACGAGATATCAACGATGCCAAAAGAATACTCTATCAGCGAGTTAGCCCAGGAATTTGATATAACCACCCGAACGATTCGCTTTTACGAAGCAGAAGCCTTGCTTCATCCCAAACGAAGGGGGCAAGTTAGAATCTACAGCGAACAGGACAGAGTACATTTAAAGCTTATCTTGCGAGGTAAACGCCTGGGGTTTTCATTGGCAGAATCGAAAGAATTAATCACTCTCTATGATCCGGGCTCTCACAATATCCGCCAATTAAATCGCTTCCTTGAAAAAATTGAAGAGCGTCGACGCTCCTTACAGCAGCAACTTGAAGACATAAAAATTATGCAGCATGAACTGGATGAAGCCGAAACCCGCTGCAGAGATGCCTTGAAAGAGCATCAGGCCAATTAAGCCAAAAAACAATAAAAGTATGAGGTTAAATTATGTACCATTCTCTGAATTTCAATCTGGGCGAAACACTCGACATGCTGCGCCAGCAAGTAAAGCAATTTGTCGCCAAAGAGATTGCTCCCCTGGCAGATCAGACTGACCGGGATAATGCATTTCCAAATGAACTCTGGCCCAAACTAGGTGCAATGGGCTTGCTCGGCATTACTGTTTCAGAGGAATTCGGTGGTACCAATATGGGCTATCTGGCCCACGCTATCGTGATGGAAGAGATAAGTCGCGCCAGTGCCTCGATTGGCTTGAGTTATGGAGCTCATTCCAACCTCTGTGTTAACCAGATATTCCGCAACGGGACACTCGCCCAACAACGAAAATACCTGCCTAAACTGATTTCCGGTGAGCATATTGGCGCGCTCGCCATGAGTGAACCTAATGCAGGAAGTGATGTCGTCAGCATGAGATTAAGGGCAGAGAAAAAGGGCGACTTTTATCATCTGAACGGCACCAAAATGTGGATCACCAATGGCCCCGATGCCCATGTTTACGTTATCTACGCCAAAACTGCACCTGAAAAAGGCCCGCATGGCATCACTGCATTCATCGTCGAGCGTGATGCGCCCGGTTTCAGCCGTTCACCAAAATTAGATAAATTAGGAATGCGCGGTTCAAACACCTGCGAGTTGGTGTTTGAAGATACGAAAGTCCCCGCCGAGAATATTTTAGGCAAAGAAAACGAAGGCGTAAAAGTGCTGATGAGTGGCCTCGACTATGAGCGCGCCATTCTGGCAGCCGGGCCAGTCGGCTTGATGCATGCCTGTCTGGATCTTGTGCTGCCCTACATACATGAGCGTAAACAATTTAATCAGGCTATTGGCGAATTCCAGTTGATTCAGGGCAAGGTGGCAGATATGTACACCACGCTCAACGCCTGCCGGGCTTACCTCTATACGGTGGTGCAAGCCTGTGACCGTGGAGAGTCAACCCGCAAAGATGCTGCCGGGGTTATTTTGTATTGCGCAGAAGCGGCTACCCGATTAGCGTTGGATGCCATCCAGATACTCGGCGGAAATGGCTATATCAATGATTTTCCTGCAGGCCGTTTATTGCGTGATGCCAAGCTTTATGAGATTGGAGCCGGCACTTCGGAAATCAGACGCATGTTAATTGGACGCGAACTTTTTCAAGAAACTCGTTAAGCCCCTAGAGGTACATCGCCATGATCAGTGCAACGATTCAATCCGCCATCGATCCACATTCGGCTGAATTCATTCAACGCAGCCAGGCAATGGAACTTCTGGTCAGTGATTTATATGCCAAAATTAAAGCGAATCAATTGTCGCCAGAGCATCCGCAGGCGCAACGCCATTTAGCCAAGGGTAAACTGCTGCCCAGAGACCGGATTGCTCGTCTGATAGATCCCGGTTCACCTTTTCTGGAACTCTCGCAACTGGCTGCCTATCAAGTTTACGAAGAGGTGATACCCGGTGCAGGCGCCATTACCGGTATCGGCAGAATACATGGCATTGAGTGCATGATCGTGGCAAACGATTCCACCGTAAAAGGGGGAACCTACTACCCTTTATCTGTAAAAAAACATTTACGGGCGCTCACGATTGCTGAAGAAAACCGCCTTCCCTGTGTCTATCTGGTTGATTCAGGTGGAGCGAATCTGGGCAATCAGGATGAGGTGTTTCCCGATGAAGATGATTTCGGCAATATTTTTTACCGACAAGCCAACATGTCAGCCCAAGGTATTCCCCAAATAGCCGTTGTACTAGGCTTATGCACCGCAGGTGGTGCTTATGTACCAGCAATGGCTGATGAGAGCATTATGGTTCAAAACCACAGTACGATATTCCTGGCCGGGCCACCATTGGTAAAAGCAGCCACTGGCGAAGAAGTCAGTGCTGAGGACTTGGGGGGTGCTGATATTCATTGCAGAATATCCGGTGTTGCCGACCATTATGCGCAAGATGAAGCGCACGCCTTGAGTATTGCACGCCAATGCGTGGCTAATCTGAACTGGCAAAAACCCCAACAACTCGCTATTCGCGAGAGTCACGAACCGCTTTATTCACCC
>JBFHPN010000449.1:0-2822 GCA_041592735.1 Oleiphilaceae bacterium
GGGTCAGCCAGGTACGGGTAAAACCCTGTTGGCAAAAGCCATAGCGGGTGAAGCAAAAGTACCGTTCTTTTCAATTTCCGGTTCAGATTTTGTTGAAATGTTTGTGGGTGTGGGTGCGTCGCGTGTTCGTGACATGTTTGAACAAGCCAAGAAGCAGTCTCCTTGTATTATTTTTATTGATGAGATTGATGCTGTTGGCCGTCATCGTGGTGCTGGCCTGGGTGGCGGTCATGATGAGCGTGAGCAGACCTTGAACCAGTTGCTGGTTGAGATGGATGGTTTTGAAGGCAATGAAGGTGTGATTGTTATTGCTGCCACCAACCGCCCGGATGTTCTCGATCCTGCCTTGTTGCGTCCTGGTCGTTTCGACCGACAGGTAGTGGTAGGTTTGCCCGATATCCTTGGCAGAGAGCAGATTTTGAAAGTACATATGAAAAAAGTCCCGCTGGCAGATGACGTGGTTCCCAGTGTGATTGCCAGAGGTACACCAGGTTTCTCTGGTGCTGATCTGGCTAATCTGGTCAATGAGGCATCGCTATTTGCAGCGCGTTCCGATAAGCGTGTTGTCAGCATGAGTGAGTTCGAGCTCGCAAAAGACAAAATCATGATGGGTGCTGAGCGTAAATCCATGGTGATGTCTGAGAAGGAAAAACTGAATACCGCCTATCATGAAGCTGGACACGCGATTGTCGGTCGATTAATGCCTGAGCATGACCCCGTGTATAAGGTTAGTATTATTCCGCGGGGCAGAGCGTTGGGTGTCACCATGTTCCTGCCGGAAGAAGATCGCTACAGCCTGAGCAAGCGCCAAATTATCAGTCAGATTTGTTCATTGTATGGCGGGCGTATTGCTGAAGAGATGACACTTGGTTCAGATGGTGTGACGACTGGTGCATCCAATGATATTCAAAGAGCTACTGAGATTGCCCGGAATATGGTCACCAAGTGGGGCCTGTCAGATAAGCTGGGCCCGCTGTTATACGATGATGCTCAGGAAGAAGTTTTTCTGGGTAAATCGGCCGGAGGCGGTAACTCGCATGTTTCCGGTACTACGCGCAACGAAATAGATGCCGAAGTGCGGTCGATTATTGATGAGTGCTATGCGACAGCGAAGCGTATTTTGCAGGAAAATCGCAGCAAGCTGGACGCAATGGCCGAAGCATTGATGAAGTATGAAACCATCGATGCTGACCAGATTACCGACATTATGTCTGATAAGACGCCACGTCCACCCAAGGGTTGGAGTGGTCAGGATGGCGGGCAGTCGGGTGGGGCTTCACCGAAGCCTCAGAGTAATCCTGCATCCGCTGAATCTGACCCCGATGCCGGTGAAAAGAAAGATGATTCAGGCAAGTCATCCGGTAACGAAACGCTTATTTAACTACAAACAGTAATCATCACGCGGATAGAGCGTCAGGCTTTATCCGCGTTTTTATTGATACGCTTCTCATGACTAAACCCTTCAAGTTTGCCCGACATTTTCTGGATTTATCCGCTACCCATATTATGGGGGTGCTGAATGTCACGCCGGATTCCTTTTCTGATGGTGGTCGTTATATCAAACCCGATGTGGCGCTGTTGCGCGCGCAGGAAATGGTTCGGCAAGGTGCCAGTATTATTGATGTAGGGGGGGAGTCCACCAGACCGGGCGCGACGCCAGTCTCTTTGCAGCAAGAAATGGATAGAGTCTGTCCTGTTGTGGAGCAGTTGGCAGCTAAAATGGATGTCGTGGTCTCTGTGGACACCAGTCGCCCGGAAATTATGTCCGAAGTGATAAAGTTGGGTGCTGGCATGATCAATGATGTAAGGGCCTTTACGCAGGCGGGCGCATTGGATGCGGTTCGTAAGCAGGATGTTGCCTTGTGCATCATGCATATGCAGGGTACACCCTTAACGATGCAGCAGCAGCCGCATTATGATTCGGTAACGCATGAAGTGTCTGATTTTTTAGTAAAACGTGCCGATGAGTTAAAAGCGCAAGGTGTTTCAGCGGACCGTTTGATCATCGATCCCGGATTTGGCTTCGGCAAGACCCTGGATCATAACCTTGAACTGCTGGCCTCCATTTCTGAATTGTGCAAGTTAGGCTATCCTGTGTTGATAGGTGTGTCCAGAAAGTCAATGTTTTCGGCTTTATTGAATAAAGAGGTTGATGAGCGGCTCTATGGTAGTCTCGCCGCAGCCGTGGTCGCGGCGGGCTCAGGCGCACGGATTCTGCGCGTACATGATGTGCAGGAAACGATGGATGCCGCAAAAGTCGTTGATGCTGTCAGGCGTTTTGGTTTTGCGGGCGAAAGAAAAGTGCCAATGAATCAGTGTCAAGCTGAAGGGCGTCAGTAAAGAATTTGATTAGGCAGTATGCTTAGAAGGAAGGCAGCTAAATGACAACGAGAAAATATTTTGGAACAGATGGTATCAGAGGTTGCCTTGGTGAAGGTGTTATAACCCCTGAATTTATGCTGAAGCTGGGTTGGGCTTGCGGCATGGTGTTTAAAAAGCATGGACTGCGCAACCGCGTTATTATCGGTAAAGATACGCGCATATCCGGTTATTTATTTGAGTCAGCGCTTGAGGCGGGCTTATCGGCGGCGGGTATGGATATTCGCTTGTTAGGGCCAATGCCTACGCCTGCAGTAGCGTATCTCACGAGAACCTATCGTGCTAATGCCGGTATTGTTATCAGTGCATCGCATAACCCTTATCATGATAATGGTATTAAATTCTTTTCGTCGGAAGGTTTAAAGTTGCCTGATGAGCTTGAGCTTGAGATTGAATCCTGGTTGGATAAGGATCTTCAGGTTGTTGCGGCAGATTCGCTCGGA
>JBFHPN010000450.1:0-2818 GCA_041592735.1 Oleiphilaceae bacterium
AGGTGGCAGTTAAGAATGGCATTCACCTTATCGGTACCAGAGGTGGATTGATTTACGCCCTGGCTATACAGGCTCACGACTTTATCATTTTGGGCATACAAATCAAAAAAGGTCGTTAAAACTTCAGTGCTGATACCGCAGGCTTTAGCCACATCCTCTAATGAAGGGAAATCTGCCTGAGCGGATTTCAAGGTGTCTTCAAAGCCCTCGGTATACTGGTCGATATAGTCGTGGTCGAGCTTTCCCTTATCTGCCAGATAAGCCAGCAGGCCATTGAATAGCTTACCATCGCTGCCTGATCGAATTTGTAAATGTACATCGGCTATGTCGCAACTGGTGGTATGGCGTGGATCAATCACGACTATTTTGAGGGAAGGCTTGTTTTCTTTGGCTTTGGTGATGCGTTGAAACAGCACAGGGTGACACCATGCACTGTTGGCGCCAATTAAAATGATCAACTCCGCTTCATCCAGATCGTCATAGCAATTGGGGACAGTATCTGTGCCAAAGGCGCGTTTATGAGCTGATGATGTTGATGCCATACAGAGGCGGCTGTTGGTATCCATATTGGCACTGCCGATGAAGCCTTTCATCAGCTTGTTGGCGACGTAGTAGTCTTCTGTGAGTAACTGTCCTGATCCATAGAACGCGACAGCATCCGGGCCATGTTCCTGAATAATCTTTTGCAAACCATTGGCGACGGCAGAAATAGCTGTTGGCCAATCAGATTGCTGGCCGAATACTTCAGGATAGAGCAGCCTGCTTTCTGTTTCGAGTGTCTCGGTAAGCGCCGAACCTTTTGAACAGAGCTTACCGAAATTGGCCGGATGATCCATATCGCCTTTGAGTCGAACATAGTTCAGGGCTTTGAATATATTTATTTCAACACCACAGCCAACACCGCAATAGGCGCAGGTGGTTTTGATACTGCTTGACTGATCAAGCCTATGGGTAACGTTTGTTAGATCAATAGTGCTCATGCAGCCTCACCATTTTTATTGGAAGGGGGGGCATTGTTATCATTGCTGGCGTCATCTTTGCAATAGCTCTCGCCGAATATCAGTTGTGTGCGGAACCCTGAAATATCTGTTTTATCATCGAGTAGTGATTGATACCAGGTGCCGTCTTTGGTATCGCCATACAGAACGACACCCAGAATCCGATTGTTTTTAAGGACTAATTTTTTATAGAGTTTGTTGTCAGGATCTTGCAGGGTGAGCGTTTCACAGGTGTGATCTCCCTGAATATCGCCCACCGAGAATAAATGAATCCCGCTGACTTTGAGTTTGGTTGAGGTCGGCAGCGTTTTATATTCAGCCACGCCATGGCCGCTGAGATGATTCGCGCAAACTTTAGCCTGTTCAAAGAGGGGCGCGACCAGACCAAAGGTTAAGCCGCGATGCTGAATACACTCGCCTACCGCATAAATGCTGGGGTCATAGGTTTGCAGGGTGTCGGATACAAGAATACCCTGCTCACAATATACACCTGCAGATTTAGCTAATTCTATATTTGGTTGCACACCAACCGCCATGACACACAGATCGCAAGGGAGGGTGCTGCCATCGTTGAACAGGGCCTGACTGACATGGTCTGATTGCAGGCCTTCCAGTGCCTTGATCTGGCTGGATAGTTTAAAAACAATGCCTCTGGACTCCAATTCCTTTTGGAGTAAACCGGACGCTTTTTTATCTAACTGTCGATTAAGGATATAGTCGTTGTGATGCACCACGGTCACATGCATACCACGCTGCACCAGGCCACTGGCAGCTTCAAGCCCTAAGAGGCCACCCCCGATCACAATGGCATGTTTTTTTTGCTGGCTGTACGCCAACATTTTATTAACGTCATAGATATCCCTGAAGGCCATAACGCCTGTCAGAGAGTTCCCGGTTATGGGCAAGACAGAAGGTTTCGATCCCGTTGCAATAAGCAGTTTGTCATAATGGGCTTGCGTGCCATCTTTGGCATATACGATTTTGTTTCTTCGATCTATGCGAACAACCATTTTATCTTCACCTGCAAACAGGCGGATATGGTTAGTCTCGTACCATGACAGGGGATGAATCAGAATATCATCAATGGATTTTTCGCCACATAAGACGGGCGATAACAGTATTCTGTTGTAGTTACCAAAAGGTTCGGCACCGAAAACGGTAATTTCGAAAAGATCGGGCGCTGCGCTGATCAATTCTTCAACTGCTTTCATGCCCGCCATTCCATTACCAATTACTACTAATTTCTGGGTCATATTTGATGGCTCTAATCGATTTCTGTGTGGGTCATTCAGGCGGATCGTTTAAGTGCTTTGATGTGCAAATGATGTTCCAATTTTGTGCCTAATAAAGACTTCGTGGCCTTAGTTGAACAGGGTGCATCGTCGAGCGATCCGTTAAATCAATCTATAAGAATGTCTGCTGTATAATGGTGCGCAAGGTTTTTTTGGATGCTATCAAGGCATTATTGTGGTGCGTTATGGTGTGCTGCTGCTGAACTCGCGTTCCGTCATTAAGCATAAAAAAAGCCGGTTCAAACTTATTGAACCGGCTTAAAACAGTTCGAGAAATCTCAAACCAGAAACCTGTAAGATGGATAAAAACACGGAAAGGGCATCTTGTGGAAACCCACAATACTGCATGCCTCTTTCCGCTAAAGGGGACTACTCAAATCCACACCTGAACTGTAAACAAGTCTGAAAAACGAAAGTAGTGCAGTGTCGTTAAATAAGGTGATCTTAAGTGTATTTAGGTTACTTTCTGTTAATCTGCTAAATATGCACTTGCTTTACAGGGTGATTTGAGTAAAGCAAGTGCACTGG
>JBFHPN010000451.1:0-2814 GCA_041592735.1 Oleiphilaceae bacterium
ACTGCTAGCTAGCGGAGGTGGTTTGAGTTGGGGGATCTATTTATCGGTATTTCCCGTCGTGTTTGCTTTTGTCGCCATGCTGGCAAGTTTTCTCATGTTGCCAGCGGACTATCAAGGCGAGGCCTATTTTGAATTGCTCTTCTGGGGGGGCGGGCACACCTTGCAGTTCACACATACGATGCTTCTGCTGGTTAGCTGGCTTTGGCTGGCAAAAGCGTGTGGCGCAGTATTGTTAATCGGACCAAGAAGTATTGCGATACTCTCTGTGCTGGTTGTTTTACCGATTGCCTGGGTCCCTTTCTTGTTCATGAACAATCCGATAGACAGCCCTGAATTCCGTTATGATTTTACCCTGCTGATGACCTATGGTGGTTTAGCATGCATGCCTTTGGGGTTATTGGCAGGGCTGAAAGTTTTTAGTTTGGGGCCGCAGGCACCCTCAACGCGACCGCTGAAATCTGCTTTTATTGCTTCTCTTGTGCTGTTTTCAGCCGGTGGGGTGATCGGCTTTATGATTGAAGGCGTGAATGTGGTGATTCCTGCTCATTATCATGGCTCCATTGTCGGTGTGACGCTGGCGTTTATGGGGGTGGCTTATAGCCTGATGCCAGCGCTTGGGTATGGCGTCGTGCAGTCAAAAATGGCTGCCTGGCAACCCTTTGTTTATGGTGGCGGGCAACTTATGCATATCCTGGGCTTGGCCTGGTCGGGCGGCTATGGTGTGCAGCGAAAAACTGCGGGTGCGGCACAGGGGCTCGAACGATTACCGGAAATTTTGGGTATGGGGATGATGGGCTTAGGCGGCTTGATCTCCACAATCGGTGGTTTGCTGTTTTTGATTGTGATGATCAAGTCCTGGCGAAATAAGCCTGCCAGCTAAGGCTTATCCTGCCTGAATCAGAACCGGGTTTTGTTCACGATCAAAAATAACATAGCGTGATAAATCCTGGCCGGCTGTCAGATTATTGATCATTTGATTGAGGAAAGGCTCGGCATCATCGCTGCTGGGTGCAACGCCATTTTGCCCAGACAATCCCACTGCAATCATAAAGTCCCATTCTTTCGATATATTGTCTGCTTCTGCACTGAAATCGCTGAAGCTGCCTAATTCGGAGGGAAGTTTGTCGACACACATAACTGGCGTGAGTGTGCCGCGGTGTTGATTTTTTGCCTGGTTTTCTTCGGTTTCGGCCTTGGCAAATAAAAACAATAAACGCTGTGGTTGTTCTTGTTTTTTTGCAGCGTTCACTAAGCTTTGAAAATCGGTGACCATGAGAGTTCCTGTTTTGAAAAAGTGTATGCTGCGAGAGCATATCGACTTTTAGGGTGAATTTATATGATCCTGATCAATTTAAATGCTTGCTCTGTTAGATTGCCTGTATTGTGACGTAGGTGTGCACATACCGATCATTTCGCTTGATTTACATCATCCCGGTTTTGAGAAAGTATTGATAAGGTAGGCCTTGAATGATTTTAAAATTGTGGGAAGAGGGTGTAGAAACTGATACGTGTCCTCGGTTTGGCATTTAATTAGTGCGCCAAAATAATAATGACGAAATGGAGTAGTTATGCAAACGTTTGAAACTGCCATGCACTGTGTAGAAAAAACAATTGACGTTGTAGGAAAAAATATTGTCCTGGGTTTACCTTTGGGATTGGGAAAACCAAACCAGCTGGTTAATGCTTTTTTTGAAAAAGCCAAAAGTGATCCCAGCATTAATTTGCGGATTATCACCGCATTATCGCTTGAAAAGCCGAGACCAAAAAATGAAATGGAAGGGAAGTTTCTGGTGCCATTTGTGGAGAGGATTTTCGGGAATTACGAAGAGTTGGCCTATACCAAAGCAATCAGGACAGGCACCTTACCAGATAATATTCAGGTATCGGAGTTCTATTTCAAAGCGGGCGCTATGAAAAATGTATCCAGCGCGCAGCAGCACTATATTTCAAGCAACTACACCTTTGTTGCACGGGATTTAATGGTCAATGGCGTAAATGTGCTTGCGCAAATGGTTGCCAAAAAAGACTTGGACGGTGAAACCCGTTTTAGCCTGAGTTGCAATACCGATGTGACTCTGGATGTGTTGCCCCATATTGAAGAGGCACGCCAGAAAGGTAAAAAAATCATCACTATTGCACAGGTTCATGATGATTTACCCTTTATGTATAACAGAGCGGTCGTGGAACCAGGATTTTTTGACTTTGTCGTAGAAAACCCGGCTTACAATACTGAACTGTTTGCGCCACCCAATATGTCGGTGCCTAACCCGGATTTTATGGCGGGTTTGTATGCCAGTGCTTTGATTAAAGATGGCGGCACCCTGCAAATCGGGATCGGTTCCTTGGGGGATGCGATTGTATACGCCTGTCAGATGCGTCACCAGCAATCAGAGCATTATCAGGCGCTCATCGAAAAACTGAATATTGATCCTGAATTACTGGATGGATTTGGCGGTACCGCACCCTTTGATAAAGGTCTGTATGGTTCAAGCGAGATGTTTGTTAATGGCTTCATGCATTTGATCAAAAGTGGCATTGTAAAACGTAAAGTCTATGATGATCTTGATCTGCAGCGCTTACTGAATGAGGAAAAGATCAGAGAAAAGGTTTCCAGTGATACGCTTGAATGTCTATTGGCTGAATCAATCGTTAGCCATCAGTTAACCCATTCTGATTTTATTTATTTGCAGCATTGGGGTATTTTTTCGAACAAGGTTGAATGGCAGGACGGGCAATTAAAAGTGGGTGACCAGTTGTTATCTACTGATTTGCTGCCGGTGGAAAACTTCTCCAAAGTCTGTGATTTATGCCTGG
>JBFHPN010000452.1:0-2809 GCA_041592735.1 Oleiphilaceae bacterium
AATTATGAAGGCCTATGATGTTTGCTTCTCACTAGGCGATGGTTTACGCCCCGGTTCCATTGCGGATGCGAATGATGAAGCACAATTTGCAGAATTACGCACCTTGGGTGAATTAACCAAAATTGCCTGGAAGCATGATGTACAAACCTTTATAGAAGGTCCCGGACATGTGCCAATGCATATGATCAAGGCTAATATGGATGAGCAGCTGAAGCACTGTCATGAAGCGCCATTTTACACCTTGGGCCCCTTAACGACGGATATTGCGCCCGGTTATGATCACTTTACGTCGGGAATTGGTGCGGCCCTTATCGGCTGGTACGGCTGTGCCATGTTATGTTACGTGACGCCTAAAGAACATCTTGGGCTACCTAACAAGGATGATGTGAAACAGGGGCTAATTGCCTATAAAATTGCCGCGCATGCTGCTGATTTGGCTAAGGGCCATCCTGGTGCACAACTTCATGACAATGCAATGTCCAAGGCACGTTTCGAGTTTCGCTGGGAGGATCAGTTTAATCTCGCGCTCGATCCTTATACCGCAAGAGCCTATCATGATGAAACGCTGCCGAAAGATTCTGCCAAGGTCGCTCATTTTTGTTCGATGTGTGGCCCGAAGTTTTGTTCAATGAAAATTTCTCAGGAAGTACGTGACTATGCAGCCGATCAGGCGGCTGAAAAGGGTATGGAGGAAATGTCCGAGAAGTTTAAAGAAACCGGCAGCGCCCTTTATCATGAAGTATAAGGTGCCATCTTCTATTAAGTGGGCATGAACGTACACAGACAACCAAAACGGAATCGGAAGGGGCTCAATCAGGAGCGCCTTCCTCAAATAACACATAAGTTTGGAGACTATTCTGTTTGGATCTGAATAAAATTGACTTGAATCTGTTGGTGCATTTGGATGTTCTCTTACGTGAGCAGAATGTCACAAAAGCAGCTAATCATTTGGGCATAACCCAGCCTGCAATGAGTAACGGACTGAAAAGGCTCCGGCTGCTGTTTGAGGACCCCTTACTGGTCAGAACCAGTGATGGCATGGTTCCTACGGCCTTGGCCAATACATTGAAACCTGCCGTCAGGGAAATCCTCTTCAGTATAGAAAAAGTAATACAGCCTGAACGTGATTTTGATGTCAACAGCCAGCGTGTGTTTCGCATCATGGCTAGTGATTATGCTGAATCGACTTTGATACCGGCAGTATTAAGTGAGGTGCGCAAACAGTCTCCTAATATTACGCTGGATGTGCTGACGCCAAGTGACGTGTCCTTCGAAGATGTTGAACAGGGAAGGGTTGATATGGCGATCAATCGTTTTGATACGCTGCCTCAGTCCTTTCATCAAAAGACACTTTGGTCTGATACATTTTCATGCCTGATGAGTCCTGAAAACCCCTTGGTCGATAATTTTAATCTGGATAATTATCTTGCGGCCAACCATATCTGGGTCAGTAAGACAGGCTTTGGAGTTGGTGTGGGTGTTAATCCTAATGATGTCCAGAGATTGGGCTGGGTGGACGAGTCGCTGAGCAAAATTGGGCAGAAAAGAAAAATCAGCGTTTTTACCAGGCATTATCAGGTGGCAATGTTACTTGCCGAGCAGCATGATCTGGTTGCTACATTGCCAAGCAGGGCCGCGAAACTCAAAAGCCAGAGTGCCAGGCTGGTATTAAAAGCGCCCCCTTTTGATATCCCCTCATTTGAATTGAAAATGGCGTGGAGCCCCTTGCTGCATCATAATGCAGATCATCAATGGTTGCGTCGATTGATTACTGAAATTGCACTTGAAGAGCCGTTATAACTAGGGTTAAAGCCGAATACTTCTGCAGGTCTGCGTTTCGGCTCTAACAATACAATAATACCTAGAATTGATAAGCGATCGCAGCATTTACCGTCCAGATATCAGCATCATCAACTAATATACTGCTTGTTACCTGGCCACCTAAACCTTCCATGCCAATATAACCTTGAGCACTTAAATTTTCGGTAAATTTATAGATGATGGTCAAATCAACGCCAAAGTGGCCGCCATTGCCGGGCGAATACGCCGGGCGTTTTCTTCTGAATTCGTTTTCAGTTACAGGTTTGCCATCAATACCCAGGCCTTGATTAACCGCCAGATCTACCCCGCTGTTCATTTCGGATTTGCTGACGCCATAATAAAAATCATTGTAGTCTTCGCTGTAATATTTACCGTACATCCTCGGGGTGATGGTCCAGTCTCCGGTTTCAGGGAAGGGGCGCGACCAGGCGACGTAAGAGCGGAAGCCATCATAATTGTTGGATATATCACGAATGGAGGTGATTTCTACTAAACCGACGCGGGAAAAGAACTTAAACATCAAAGCCGCTTCAGTGGATTTATCTCTGTCATCAATACCGTAATAGAGCCACTGTTTATCTTTACTGGCCTCAGAAACATCCAAAAACTGGCGACCCTGGGTTACGGCAAGTGCAAACATGACACGTTTATGTCTGAATAATTCGAGACCTATATAGGGTTCATCATGGTGGTTGTAGGCAAAAAAGGGCCCTAGTTGAATGTCAAATACAGGAACTGCCTCGGTCAGGCTGTCTAGCGCTGTATAATTCATGGAGTTATGCGTGATACCTGCGCCAATTTTGATTTTATTTTCTCTTACTGGTACGGGCTCAGCCGCAAAAGCCTGAAGGGTAAACTGAACCAGAAAAAGGCAAAGCAGCACATGAAGGATGTTTACCAAAGAGTGTATTGGTTTGAGTTTGTTGTGCGAGAGAGAGAAATGCATTGGTAAGATATATTCCTTCATATTTTAGTCATGAAATAAAAA
>JBFHPN010000453.1:0-2790 GCA_041592735.1 Oleiphilaceae bacterium
GTTCTGAATATTTTTGCCAAAGCAGGTCATGCGCCTACCATGACCATGCGTATTGATTCGCAAATGTTCGGTTTTATACCGTCTATGGTGCGTAACGGGCTAAAAAATTTACCCCCGGTTAAACGTATTACCGGTGCTGTCTTAAATGATTTAGGCATCCCTGATTCAGCCTTGGGTTTCATTAATTACCCGACGCGTTTTGACTCCCGCGAAACAGAAAGAGTTCTAAAAGGAACCGGTATTGAAGTGCCCAGGCTAGAAAGTTATGCGCCTGCAATCTGGGATTATTGGGAGCGTAACCTTGATCCAGATTTATACAAAGACCGCTCTTTAAAAGGTACGGTACAAAATAAGGTCTGTGTCGTGACGGGAGCGACTTCCGGTATCGGTTTGGCGACGGCGACAAAATTGGTTGAGGCGGGTGCGATAGTGTGTATTGCCGCCAGAACTCAGGAAACGCTGGATGAAGTAAAGCATCAATTGGAGGCAATGAAAAAAGGCCAGGTTCACGCATACCGATGTGACTTCGCAAATATGCAGGACTGTGATGCTTTTGTGAAAGCGGTGCTTGATGATCATGGTCATGTTGATTACCTGATTAATAATGCGGGCCGCTCGATTCGCCGTTCTATTAATCTGTCTTTTGATCGTTTCCATGATTTTGAGCGAACCATGCAGTTAAACTATTTTGGTTCCTTACGATTGATTATGGGTTTTGCGCCATCCATGCTTCAAAGACGCCGTGGCCATATCGTAAATATTTCGTCTATCGGGGTTTTAACGAATGCGCCGCGTTTTTCGGCCTACGTTTCGTCAAAAGCTGCGCTGGATGCATTTTCACGTTGTGCAGCCGCTGAGTTTTCGGATAGCAATGTGTCGTTCACAACGATCAATATGCCATTGGTCAGAACGCCGATGATTGGTCCAACCAAAATTTACGACTCAGTGCCTACCTTATCGCCAGAAGATGCTGCCGACTTGATTGCCGATGCAATCATTAATCGCCCTAAACGCATTGCAACGCGCCTGGGTACCTTTGCAGCTGTGTTACATGCGATTGCACCGAAACTGGGTGAAATCGTGATGAATACCGGATATAAAATGTTCCCGGATTCTGCGGCGGCACAAGGTAAGGATGCTAAATCTGATAAACCCAAAGTGTCGACCGAACAGATCGCCTTCGCTGCGATTATGCGTGGTATCCACTGGTAAGCATTATCGTGATATTTGTCTAAAGGTTTACCTCATCGAGTAAATCGAACAAAAAAGGAGCGTTATGCTCCTTTTTTGTTCGATTTTAATGACTATTTTCGAGCTTTATCTTTAAAGTATTGAAAATACGGGTAAACAGGGTTTTAATGTTGCCCTTATCATGCAATTCGACTTTTTTGTCTGTGTGAAAGGCGAAAATACCACATTTGAGATTGACTGATAAAACCCGCGTTCAGAAGGGATCAGCAATCTAATTCAAACACCTAATAAATAAAAGGAAGGTAATTATGAGCGTTTTAGTTGGAAAAAAAGCCCCTGATTTCAGTGTTCCAGCTGTTCTGGGAGATGGCACCATTGTCGATAATTATACTTTTTCAGAGGCAGCAAAAGGCAAATACGCCTTGGTATTTTTCTACCCGCTGGATTTTACGTTTGTTTGTCCGTCTGAGTTGATCGCACTTGATCACCGAGTGGCCGATTTCAAAGAGCGTGGTGTTGAAGTTGTTGCAGTCTCCATCGATTCCCATTTTACGCATAATGCATGGCGAAATACACCAGTCAATAATGGTGGTATTGGCCCGGTTACCTATACTATGGCGGCTGATATTAACCATGATATCTGTAAAGCCTATGATGTTGAATCTGATGGCGGTGTCGCTTTCCGCGGTGCTTTCTTAATTGATAAAGAAGGTGTTGTACGTTCTCAAATTATCAATGATCTTCCCTTGGGTCGTAACATGGATGAGCTTATTCGTCTGGTAGATGCCCTTCAGTTCCATGAAGAGCATGGTGAAGTTTGCCCGGCTGGCTGGAAGAAGGGTGATAAAGGGATGAATGCCACACCAGAAGGTGTAGCCGCTTATCTGGCCGAAAATTCTGGTAAGTTATAATCGCAAGCAATACAAAAAAGCCGGACTAAATGTCCGGCTTTTTTGTAGGTATTAACCTTGATTTAATCAGGTTGGCCAGCCGCCAAGATGTTGCCACTTGTTAACGATCTTGCAGAAAAGTTCGGCCGTTTTTTCGGTATCGTATTTTGCAGAATGTGCTTCTTTGCCGTTGAAGTCGATATTAGCCATCGCACACGCTTTCGCCAATACTGTCTGACCAAAGGCTAAGCCAGATAAAGTCGCAGTATCAAAGGACGAGAAAGGGTGAAACGGGTTGCGTTTTATACCGGTTCGTTCTGCAGCCGCAAACACAAAGCTGTGATCAAAAGAGGCATTGTGTCCGACCAGAATTGCGCGCGTGCAATGGGTCTCTTTAATGGCTTTACGGATGGGGGTGAATATTTTATCCAGTGCCATTTTTTCAGGCTGCGCATTTCTGAAAGGGCTGTGCGGGTCGATGCCGGTAAATTGCAAGGCTGATGCCTCCATATTTGCCCCTCTAAAGGGTTCGACATTACAGTGAATGGATTCTTTAATATAAAGGTCGCCACAAGATTTCATATCTATAATTACTGCAGCGATTTCCAGCAGAGCATCGGTTTTCGGGTTGAAGCCACCGGTCTCAACATCGATGACAACGGGTAAATACCCTCTAAAACGTTTGGATATGGCGTGAGAATTGCTTTTA
>JBFHPN010000454.1:0-2787 GCA_041592735.1 Oleiphilaceae bacterium
ATCAACCTGTAAACAGTAACCATTTGTGGCAGGAACAATACCCAGAGTCAATACCGACATAGTGTAAGTAAAACCTTTACCAACCGCAGAAAGACCCTGCAAGCATTCCCCGCCATCCGGCTTCGCTGCCAGAAGATTTAGGCGATATTCAGCCTCGGCTTCAGAACGGAGTTGAAAACCGAATGCGCGCGCCAGATTAGAAACCATCTCGTGAACCTGGGTAGCATTATGATGCAGTTTAAATAGCCGCTCATTCGCCTGAGACGCTAATACCATCTGTTCACTACTGATAAAAATGCTTACCGACGACAAACGATCCTTATCAACACCCGAGAGCAATTCCTGCCCCCTGTAGGTAGTGGTTGAACAAGCCATCAAACAAAAGCAACAGACGAAACCGACAATATATTTCATAGTATTTTCCTTGTGATTCTTTCGGCATAAACTGTCTAGCTGCCAAAAATTCACGGCGAGCTTACCACATATGAGTGTGCCTTTTCGGGCAAACATCATAATAACCGAATGCACATTCCTCAACTAAGTCTAGTCGGTAAATTAGGTTTATCAGCCTTTTGCTCACCAGCAACCCTTACCGGCACCTGTATGGGCAAACCAACAGAAAATGGTTTAGCTCAAAAAACGCGTCATCACTTTAAAAAACACGATGATTCTTTGCCATCGTGGAAATACGCTGGTTATAATGCCGCCAGTTTTTTTTCAGTTTGTTTACATTTATCTTTCAAGAAGGTTTAGTACATGCAGCGTTATCATATTTATGGATTGGGTGCCGCGTTAGTGGATACAGAAATTGAAGTAACGGATGCATTCCTGGAACAGGCTGGCATTCAGAAAGGTTTGATGACACTGGTTGATGAAACACGACAAGCCGAATTATTGCATCTGATGGAAAGTCATCAGGTAGGTAGCAAGCGCGCCAGTGGTGGTTCCGCATGTAACTCAATTATTGCGGCCAGTTATTTTGGCGCAAAAACCTATTACTCTTGCAAAGTTGCCAACGACGATAACGGTATTTTCTTTCAACATGACACCCAAGCCGCCGGTGTCACCACCCCCAGCCATCCACTTCCCGCTGGCACCACGGGTAAATGCCTGGTAATGATCACGCCTGATGCAGAGCGAACCATGAATACCTATCTGGGAATCAGTGAAACCTTGAGTATTGAAGAATTGAACCCTGAAGCGATTGCACAATCAGAATATGTGTATCTTGAAGGGTATCTGGTTACCTCAAACACCGGTAAAGCTGCAGCCATCAAAGCTAGGGAGATTGCTGAACAGCATCAGGTAAAAACGGCCATTTCACTCTCTGACCCGGGCATGGTGCAATATTTCAAAGCCGGGCTGCAAGAAATGATTGGCCAACACGTTGATTTATTGTTCTGTAACAAAGATGAAGCGCTGGGCTGGACGGGTGAAACGCAGATTGAGCAAGCCGCTGAAAAACTAAAATCAACGGCCAGAACATTTGCCATTACCCTGGGTGCAGACGGCGCTCTGGTCTTTGACGGCAATCAATTAACCAAAGTCAACGGACAAGCCGCACGGGCGATCGATACCAATGGTGCTGGCGATATGTTTGCCGGTGCGTTTCTCTATGCGATCACCCATGGCCATACTTTTGAGGAAGCCGCTCTGCTTGCTAACGCGGCAGCCGCTAAAGTGGTCAGCCAATACGGGCCTCGCCTGCAACCGGAACAACATAGTGAGTTGAAAGCAGCATTCAGCCGCTAACAACTATACCCTGGCCCACCAAAAGCACACGTGGGTCAGCCCCCTGTATACAAATCAAGAGGTACTTCCCGTGCGACTGGTTTCCTGGAATGTAAATGGCATTCGTGCTGTGATGAAAAAAGAGTTTCTGTCATCTTTTTTATCGATGAATACAGATATCCTCTGCCTTCAGGAAACCAAGGCACAAGACGACCAGGTACTGGAGACGCTCAGCGAGATTCAGGGCTATTATATTTACACTAACTCTGCCGAAAAAAAAGGGTATTCAGGCACCGCCATTCTCAGTCGGGTTGAACCCCTATCTGTGCAATATGATATGGGCATCGAAGAACATGATAACGAAGGCCGGGTGATTGCGGCCGAGTTTGAGCGCTTCATCCTGGTAACCGTCTATACACCCAATTCAGGTAGTGAACTAAAACGACTGGATTATCGCCAGACATGGGATCAGGATTTTCATAACTATCTGAAGGCCCTGGAAATAAAAAAGCCAGTTGTGGTCTGTGGTGATCTAAATGTCGCCCACCAAGACATTGATCTCGCCCGCCCCAAAGCAAACTACAACAAAAGCGCAGGATTTATGCAGCAAGAAATAGACGGTATAGAGCGCTACATCAAGGGTGGCTTCATCGATACTTTTCGGCTTAAGTACCCGGATACAGTAAAATACTCTTGGTGGAGTTATCGTGCCGGAGCGCGTGAGAAGAATGTGGGCTGGAGAATTGATTATTTTCTGGTTTCACCCTCATTAGCTTCTCAGGTTGATGATGCCGATATTCTTACACATATCATGGGCTCCGATCATTGCCCTGTGCAGTTAGACCTTACTCTCAAATAAACAAGCTCGATCGGTTACATTCACTAACAAAAACAATGTGCTGAACCATAAAACCGGCAGTGACAAGCCCTGTCAATCGACTATACTAAGAGCAACCAAAAAGGATCGTAGCTCATGGTTATAAGGTTCATCCGTGTCGCCACATAAAGCATCTCCGGCTCTCTTTATTTCGTGGGCACTTTTATGTCTGGCTTTCA
>JBFHPN010000455.1:0-2784 GCA_041592735.1 Oleiphilaceae bacterium
AAATCACATCCCGAGCAGATTGAGTCCATAGACTTTCATCGTTATGCAAAAAAACAAAAATCCGGTGCACGTTCTAATAGTTTTATTACCTTTGCCACAGCACCTACCCGATCAACAGTGCATCGACCCGCTTACCCTGAATTTATTTCAATTAAACGCTTTAATGCAAAAGGTGAGGTTGAAGGGGAGCATTGTTTTTATGGCCTTTACACAGCAAGAACCTATTCAAAAAGTCCAAAAGAAATCCCGATTCTCAGGCAAAAAGCTGAATTTGTAATTTCCCATTCCGAGTTAAATGTTAATGACTACCGTGGCAAAGAGTTGATGCAGTTATTAAATGTTTATCCAAGGGATGAATTATTTCAAATAGATAAGCAGACACTCTTTGAGAATCTCATGGGGACGCTGTTTATTCAGGAACGAAGACAATCCCGTTTATTTATCAGAGAGGACGCATTTGGTAATTTTGTCACCTGTTTGGTGTATGTCCCCCGTGAAATCTACAATACGGCAATCCGCATCAAAATACAGTCTATTTTAATGGATCATTTTAATGGTCAGGACGTGGAATTTAATACCTTCATTTCCGAATCTGTGCTGGCTAGAACCCAAATAAATATCAAGCTAAACCCAGAAGAAAAACAAAATTTCAGTATTGGTGATCTAGAAGAGAAAATTATATCTGTCACTCAATCCTGGGAAGATGATCTTGAGCGCTCCTTGTTTGAAAGTTACGGGGAGGAGCATGCCAATGTCTATATCAATAAATACCGAACCGCATTTTCTTCCAGTTATCGGGAAGAATTTTCTGCAAGACGCGCTGCAATAGATATAGAACATATTGAAAACGTCTCGAATGGTTCAGCCTTGGGTATGAGTTTTTACCGGTCCTTGAATGAAACAGAAGAAGTCGTCCACTTCAAACTGTTTCATGCCGATCAGCCTGTTACGCTGTCTGATGTGATGCCGATTTTCGAAAATATGGGCTTTCGGGTTATTGGTGAGCATCCCTACGAATGCGTTGACCGGGAAGGCAGAACTGTATGGATTCACGATTTCATGCTGACCACGCATAATAAGCAAATCATTGATATCAACCAAATCCGCAGCAGTTTTGAAACGCTGTTTCTGAAAGTCTGGCAAGGCGATGCTGAAAATGATTCATTCAATCGCCTGGTGATTGCTGCGTATATGAATTGGCGTCAGATTGCTATGCTGCGTTCTTATGCACGTTACATGCGCCAGATTCGTATTAGTAATTCGCAGCGTTTTATAGCGAATACGGTTGTTGCCAATACGGCGATTTCTCACATATTAGTCAAATTATTTGAAACTCGGTTCAATCCTGAATTAAAAAGTGCACAGATCCAAGCACAAACGAAATCATTAGCGGATGAATTTCTCACCGCCTTAGACGAAGTACACAATTTATCAGAAGATAAAATACTCAGGCTGTTCCTGGATCTCATTAATGCAACGATGCGAACCAACTACTTTCAGAAAGGCGCTGATGGACATTATCGGCATGATATTGCCTTCAAGTTTCATCCGAGACTTATTCCGAATGTGCCTATGCCCGTCCCGATGTTTGAAATTTTCATCTATTCCCCCAGAATCGAGGGTGTTCATTTACGGGGTGGCAAGGTAGCAAGAGGCGGCTTACGCTGGTCAGATCGCTATGAAGATTATCGAACTGAAGTGTTAGGATTAGTTAAAGCTCAGCAAGTGAAAAATGCAGTAATCGTTCCGGTTGGCGCAAAAGGTGGTTTTGTAGCGAAACGTTTGCCAGAAGATCGCGAAGGTTTCATGAAAGAAGGTATCGCTTGTTATCAGATTTTCATCAGAGGCTTATTAAGCGTTACCGATAACCTTGTTGATGGCAAAGTAGTTAAACCAGAGAATGTGGTCTGTCACGATGAGGATGATTTCTATTTAGTTGTCGCTGCGGATAAAGGCACGGCGACATTTTCCGATATTGCAAACGAAATCTCGCTTGAAAAAGGCCATTGGCTGGGTGATGCCTTCGCATCCGGTGGCAGCCAGGGTTATGATCACAAGAAAATGGGGATTACTGCAAAAGGCGCCTGGGTATCTGTTCAGCGCCACTTCCGTGAATTAGGTGTAGATATACAGACAACACCTTTTAGCGTAATTGGAATTGGAGACATGTCTGGCGATGTGTTCGGTAACGGTTTATTGTTATCACCTTGTACTAAATTAGTGGCCGCCTTCAATCATGTACATATCTTTTTTGACCCTGATCCCGATCCGGCAAAAAGTTTTGCAGAACGTAAACGGTTGTTTGAACTGCCTCGCTCCAGCTGGACAGATTACGATAAGAGCCTGATTTCAGAGGGCGGCGGTATATTTTCCCGTAATGAAAAATCCATCAAGCTTAGCCCTCAAATGCAGGCATTTCTTGGCTGCACAGAGAAGCATATGGCCCCTAATCAATTAATAAATGCGATATTAAAGGCAGAGGCGGATTTACTTTGGATTGGCGGCATAGGCACCTATGTCATGGCAAGCTCCGAGACCCATGCAGATGTGGGCGACAAAGCGAATGACCCGTTACGCATTAGCGGTAAGGATCTAAAGGTTAAGGTTGTCGGTGAGGGCGGCAACCTCGGTATGACGCAGCTTGGACGTATTGAGTATGCGCTTAATGGTGGACGACTAAACACCGATTTTATTGATAATGCCGCCGGCGTAGATTGCTCGGATCATGAAGTTAACATCAAAATCTTATTGAATGAAATTTTGGTGAATGGGGATCTGACAGAA
>JBFHPN010000456.1:0-2783 GCA_041592735.1 Oleiphilaceae bacterium
ACTTTGAACACACCAATAGATGAGCCTTCTCTTGAGGGTTTAACTGCTAATGGAAAACCAATTAACGAAACTAATTGCGTTAATAATGCAGAATCCTTCTTCTCGACATAACTGAATTTCGGGGTGGGCAGATTCATACCTTGCCAAAGGTATTTAGTTCTTGTTTTATCCATCGCTATCGCTGATCCCATAACACCACTGCCTGTATATGGGACTTCCAGAGATTCAAGCACGCCTTGAATGGTGCCATCCTCTCCGCCACGACCATGTAGCGCAAGAAACACTCGATCCAGTGGCAAAGCGTTGACAATTTGTTGAATATCACCCTGATAATCTATACCGATTGCATCAACGCCAGAGCGTAACAGGCTATCAAGCACAGCCTGACCGCTTTTCAGCGATACTGCGCGCTCAGCTGAACATCCACCCATAATTACTGCTACCCGCCCTAAAGCGCTGACGTTATGTTTCATTACTGCTTGAACCCTAAGTTAGACTCTGCAAGGTTAGCCGCTATTTGGCCGACATTGCCTGCGCCTTGTGTTATTAATAAATCACCTGGTCTTAATATGTTGGAAAGAACGGACTTTATATTTTCCGTAACCTCATCCAAATGATGCCCTGCATCAATATAAATCGGCTCCAATCTTCCTCGCTGGCGAATACTTCTGCAAAGCGATTTACTATCTGCACCCGGTATTGCTTTCTCTCCTGCAGAATAGACTTCCATGATTAACAGAACGTCTACTTCAGATAAGACTCTTACAAAATCCTCATAGAGATCACTGGTTCGACTGTAACGATGTGGTTGGAATATCATGACCAGCCGCTTAGTTGGCCACCCTGCTCTGATAGCCTTAATTGTTGCTTCAACCTCGCTTGGATGATGACCGTAATCATCCACTAATCTTACAGTCTCCTGATCCTGCTCATTCGCTCCTAATGAAAATTCACCATACACCTGAAAACGACGACCCACTCCTTGAAATTCAGCCAACGCACGCTGAATTGAAACATCATCTACACCTTCATCGCTCGCTACCGCAATCGCGGCAAGTGCATTCAGCACGTTATGATGACCGGGCATGGACAAACAAATATCAAGAGCAGACAACTCACCCGGACGAATGACGGTAAAGTGGTTTTGCATACCTTCCTGGTGAATATTTATGGCCTTGAAATCTGCATCATCACTCACGCCGTAAGTCAGCACTGCGCGCGATACTGCTGGAAGGATCTCACGGATAACCGGATCATCAATACACAATACTGCTGCGCCATAAAATGGCAGGTTATGCAGAAAATCGATAAAGGTTTGCTTCAATTTTCCAAAATCACCGCCATAGGTATGCATATGATCTGCTTCGATATTGGTCACAACGGAGATCATAGGCGTCAAATGCAAAAATGAGGCATCACTTTCATCGGCTTCAGCCACGAGATAACGCGAGCCACCAAGACAGGCATTGGTCCCGGCGCGATTTAAACGCCCTCCAATGACATACGTCGGATCTAAACCCGCTTCTGCCAAAATAGACGCGATTAAACTTGTTGTGGTGGTTTTACCATGGGTACCGGCTATCGCGATTCCATGCCTGAAACGCATGATTTCTGCAAGCATTTCTGCACGCGGAACAATAGGTATTCTTCGCTCACGCGCTTCGATTATTTCAGGGTTTAGCTCATTAATTGCCGACGAAACTACCACTACATCTGCATCCGCCACATTTGCGGATTCATGCTTATAAAATATGCTTGCACCTAACTTACTCAAGCGTTTTGTCACAGCGCTCGCCTGCAAATCCGAACCCGAGATTCGATAGCCCTGATTCATTAATACCTCTGCAATACCGCACATTCCAGCGCCACCAATCCCGATAAAATGGATCAGACTAATCCGTCTCATCTCGGGTATATCACTCAGCATACTGCCGGCATGTCGCAAGGCACTTACTTTGGATTTTTCTGACGTCATTGACCTAGGCATAACAGACTCTCCGGCATTCATCTGATACTTTTTCTGTCGCATCCACTTTTGCCAACTTTCTTGCTGCATCCGATAAAATTGTGATTCGTTCTCTTTTTTTGAAAAGCGGTGTTAGCATTTCAGAAAGGACCTCCGCGTTTAATTGTGATTGCGGAAGTAACCAGGCTGCACCGCCTTGCACCATAAATTCAGCATTTGTCGTTTGATGGTCATCGACTGCATAAGGGTAAGGCACCAATATGGCCCCTAAACCCGCCACACAAAGCTCAGAAACAGTTAATGCTCCGGCTCGACAGATAACAAAGTCAGCCCATTTATAAGCATTCGCCATATCTGAAATAAACTCACTCACCTCGGCTTTAATCGAATAACTTTCATATGCTTTGGTCACTTCATGCTGTTTATTACGTCCAGTCTGGTGCCAAATTTCTGGCCTGATATTCTCGCTGATCCTGGATATGGCTTCAGGTAAAACCTGATTAAGAGATTGAGCCCCCAAACTTCCACCTAAAATTAACAGATGGATTTTTTCGTCATTACTGCGCACCTTTTTTTGCTGATAGAACAGATTGACGATGTCTGCACGCAAAGGGTTGCCAACCATTCTTGTTTTTTTATGATCATCAAAAACATCAGGAAAGGCAGTCATCACTGAACCAGCAAATAGGGATAATATTCTATTGGTCAACCCGGCGATCGAGTTCTGCTCATGAATCAATAAAGGTACACCTAGTAACTTTGCAGCAATACCACCAGGCCCGGCTGCAAAGCCTCCCATACCCAGTACAGCATCCGG
>JBFHPN010000457.1:0-2781 GCA_041592735.1 Oleiphilaceae bacterium
AACGTCGCCCCTCACGCAGGGGCGTGGATTGAAACTCGCAACTAAAACATCTCTGCGCTTCTTAAGTCGGTCGCCCCTCACGCAGGGGCGTGGATTGAAACCAATACTAGAAACCGCACTTAAAAACCGTGGTGTGTCGCCCCTCACGCAGGGGCGTGGATTGAAACTTTACTCTCGTATATCTTTTGTCGGTCACATGCGTCGCCCCTCACGCAGGGGCGTGGATTGAAACGAGTCGTTGCGAATGTGGTCATATAAAGCTATCGTCGCCCCTCACGCAGGGGCGTGGATTGAAACATAGGATGGGTGGCATCTTTGGTTTGGAGCTTTAGTCGCCCCTCACGCAGGGGCGTGGATTGAAACAGAGTAATATGTCTTTTAATCAAGCCTGCCTGACGTCGCCCCTCACGCAGGGGCGTGGATTGAAACTGGCATGACGTGAACCACTTAGAGCTAAACAAGGGTCGCCCCTCACGCAGGGGCGTGGATTGAAACACCTTTCAATGCTTCAAATAAGTCTTTTGTTGCTGTCGCATCTGATGCATGTGTTCTTGAGATAGCCTCGAATTCGCATTGGTTATTACCAAAACTGTTAGCTAAATCACTTTATTTTTAAAATAGCGCTTGCATGGTGAATCATCACTAAATATAATCACCGCCGTTGTTGATTGAGGCATCGGTTCAATCACTAAGATATTGAAAATACATGTTTTTGTAAGCCAGATTATGCGGGAATAGCTCAGCTGGTAGAGCACAACCTTGCCAAGGTTGGGGTCGCGAGTTCGAATCTCGTTTCCCGCTCCAATTTATCTTTATGTCACCCCTCTTGTTTCCTGATTAAGTTAAATACACTTCTTTTCACACGCCTTTGGTTCGACCATTATCTATTCTTCTAATTTGTTGCGTTGTACTCGGGAGCTAGTGTTTTTATCCTATTCTGGTATCCTGCTGACCCTGTTGCGCCAATCCTTTTTTGGGTCTTTGCAACGCCCGGGTTAGCGGCTGCAAAGCGATTATCGGGCAGCATCTCTGGTTATTTTGGTATTCTTGTGAATGCCCTTGATGTATCTATGACACTTTTCTTTGATTAGCCTGATGTTGTTTGTGGCTGATTAATATTACCTGTGATTACTGAAATTATGAGTATTGTCCGTTTCGAAAATGTTTCTCTGGCATATGGTCTGCGACCCTTGCTGGATCAAGTTAACTTTGCCATCGAAGAAAACCAGCGTATTTGTTTGCTTGGGCGAAATGGTGAAGGCAAATCTTCTTTGATGAGTTTATTAATTAAAAAAGCCCTGCCGGATTCCGGAGAAATTTATTTTCAGAAAGGTATAAAGGTGGGTGCACTGCCGCAGGATTTGCCTGAAGCCGATGATCGGACAGTTTATGCCTTGGTGGCTGAAGGTCTTGAACAGGTAGGTGAAGCGCTTCAGGAATATCATCAGTTGCTTGAAAAAAGTGCTCACGCCAATGAAGCTGAACAAGCGCAATTAATGTCTCGTTTAGAAAAGGTGCAAGAAAAAATAGAGGCCAGCGATGGCTGGCAGTTTGAGCAGAAAATTGAAAGCATGCTTAAGCGTTTCGGCTTACAGGCTGATCAGAAGATGAAAAACCTCTCGGGTGGATGGCGCAGACGCGTGTTACTAGCCAAGGCCCTGATTAATGAACCCGATCTGTTGCTACTTGATGAGCCGACAAACCATCTCGATATTGTGACGATTAAGTGGCTTGAGGCGCGTCTTCAGGAGTTTCGGGGTTCATTGGTGTTTGTCAGTCATGATCGTGCGTTTATAAAGGCCTTAGCATCCAATATTATTGAGCTGGACAGAGGTAGATTGACTGCGTTTAACGGTGGTTATGCTGACTATTTAGTCGATAAACAAAAGCAGCTGGAAGACGAAGAAAAACAGAATCAGCTCTTTGATAAACGTTTGTCAGAAGAAGAAGTCTGGATACGACAGGGTATCAAGGCGCGAAGAACTCGTAACGAAGGGCGGGTTAGGGCGCTTAAAGCCATGCGCGAAACCTACCGTTCACGTATCAGCCAGCAAGGTAAGGTCGATATTAAAATTGCCGAGGCTGAACGTTCAGGAAAATTAGTGTTAGAGGCGAACGCTATTTCTCACCGCTTTGCAGATGGAAGAACCCTAATTGAAGATTTTTCCATTACTGTTATGCGCGGTGACCGAATTGGTCTGATTGGTTCGAACGGGGCCGGTAAAACGACGTTGCTGAGAATTCTGTTAGGCCATATTCCACCCTCAAAAGGCAGTGTCCGTTTAGGTTCAAAGCTGGAAGTAGCGTATTTTGATCAATTAAGATCGGGTCTTAATTTCGAAGGCACTGTTTTTGATAATGTTGCTGATGGGCATGATTTTATTGAGCTTAATGGTAGGCCTCGTCACGTAATGAGTTATCTGAATGATTTTCTGTTTACTGCTGAACGCTCAAGAACGCCTATAAAAGCCTTGTCTGGTGGTGAGACCAATCGGCTTTTGCTGGCCAAGTTATTTGCAAAACCAGCTAATGTTATCGTGATGGATGAGCCTACAAACGATCTGGATGTCGATACTCTGGAATTGCTCGAAGATAAGTTATGTGAGTTTCAGGGGACTTTATTAATTACCAGTCACGACCGGGATTTTCTGGATCAGGTTGTTACGAGTACACTGATATTTGAAGGTGCTGGGCAGGTTTCTAATTATGTTGGCGGTTACCAGGATTGGGTGCGACAAACAGGAGGCATTCTGCCTGTGGAGTCACAACTCAAGAATGAGG
>JBFHPN010000458.1:0-2764 GCA_041592735.1 Oleiphilaceae bacterium
CAGGAAGGCGTTGTTACCACCGAATCCGGCCTGCAATATAAAGTTTTGCAGCCCGGTACCGGCGAAACTAATCCGACAGCCTCTGACAGAGTTAAGGTTCATTATCATGGGACATTAATTGATGGCACAGTATTCGACAGCTCTGTGAATCGTGGCCAACCCATCGAGTTTAATTTGAATCAGGTCATTAAAGGCTGGACAGAAGGATTGCAATTAATGGTAGAAGGTGAAAAAACCCGCTTATTTATACCCAGTGAGCTTGCATACGGTAAGCGTGCAGCGGGAATGATTCCTTCTGGTTCTACGCTGATATTTGACGTTGAACTGATTGAAATCAAACGCTAGGTAATTTTACCTGTATTACTCGATGTAATTTGGTTATTTTAGCCAGCATATAGCCGGCATACAGAAAACAGAAAACGATCGAAGTCAGACGAATACCAACATTATTCGTTTTGCTTACTCAACTATAATGATATGATCCAACGGCTTGCTTGGATCATACTAACAATAACGATTTGATTTACTTGGAGACTCTCATGAAACTTGTTACAGCTGTCATCAAACCCTTCAAACTCGATGATGTCCGTGAAGCCCTGTCAGAAATTGGTGTTCAAGGCATTACCGTCACTGAAGTTAAGGGTTTTGGTCGCCAGAAAGGCCACACAGAATTATATCGCGGTGCAGAATATGTGGTTGACTTCCTTCCTAAGGTGAAACTGGAAATCGCCATCAGCGAAGACATGATGGACAAGGTTATTGAAGCCATTATGAATGCTGCAAATTCAGGCAAAATTGGCGATGGCAAAATTTTTGTGAGTAACCTGGAACAAGTGATACGGATCCGCACCGGTGAAACGGGAAGCGACGCTGTTTAACAGCGCGCTTTGAGTGACAAAAAAGCACGCATTAAGCGTGCTTTTTTTTACAGCCCGAAAATCACTTACGGTAATTTTTCAGGTCTGCAAACGTTTAGCGTTTTGGAGTAATTCTCTGGCTCTCTCGACCACAGGCAAATCGATCATTTTACCTTTATATTCAACAGCCCCCTTTCCCTGCGCCAAACCCGCTTCAAATGCAGCCAATAAGCCTTGGGCATGTTCAACTTCTGCAGAAGTAGGGGTTAATTCCTCATTAAGCACTTCAACTTGTTTCGGATGAATACAGAAAGCCCCGACAAAGCCTAATTGCTTGGCACGTTTAACGGTTAACCGGAATGCATCAAGATCACTGTAATCAGCAATCGAACCAGGAAAACCCAAGGGCATGATGTTGGCACGACGACATGCAAAAGCCAGCATCTGATTCGGCAAATAAAGTGTATCCGGAACCGGTTGCATTCCTGCTGTAGCTGAAAAATCTTCAGAACCCAGAGTCATCGCCACCACCCTAGGGTGGGCTTGAGCGATTTCATCCAGATAAGGCAAGGCAGCCACAGACTCTATCATGGCAACAAGTGCGGTATGGCCTCTTTTAAGGCCGCGCATTTGCTCTAATGCATCGATATATTCCGCAAATTTCTGAACTTGTTTGGCCGATTCAACTTTGGGAATTACGATGGCTTTCACGGCACTATCAACCGATGCCTCGATATCTTTCATCGCAAACCGTTCATCCAGATTTATGCGAACAAGTGCCGACGCACCATGCTGGCTAACTTGTCTGGCCGCAGTTACAACACATTCTCTGGCCATGGTTTTTTGCTCCAAAGGCACGCTGTCTTCAAGGTCCAGAATATAGGCATCTGCACCTCGGGTATGCGCTTTCTCGACAAACTTTTCGATATGCACAGGAATAAACAAAGCGGTGCGCCAGCCGGGGTAATTCAGTTTTTCCATAAATAAATCTCTTTGATTCGTTAGCCAGGCAAGTTTGGCTTATTTGGTCAGCAAGGCCTGAATATTCATACAAACAGACCCCGATTCATCGGCAGACCATAGCGATAACTCCGCACCATTACGTTTTGCAGACACACTAAAAGCAGCGGTATCAAATGTTGGGCGTACCGCCCGAAACTTGAAGCCTTTCAAATTCAATTTTGAATAATGATTACGATACAACTCCAGAAGCAGTGTTACCAGGAGCGGCCCATGCACCACTAATGCCGGGTAGAATTCTTCCTGCATGGCATACTCTCGATCATAGTGAATGCGATGCGCATTATAGGTGAGCGCTGAATAACGGAACAATAAGACCGGGTCAGGCTTAACCAAATGCATCACGTCCAAATCTGCCGATGCCGATTTTCCGGGGGGTAACTCAGTAGGTTCCGTTGCCTGTTCCCGGTAGACAATATTCTGTAATTGAGAAATACATAAAACGCCAGCCTGGGATATTTCATGACGGACATTCACAAACACCAGTGTTCCGGTGCTACCCTGCTTTAGCTCAACAGATTCGATGGTCGATACGCGCGTTGCAGGCTGACCAATAATAAGCGCTTGATGGCACTCCACCTCGCCTGCGGCCCACATGCGCCTTGGTAAGGGAACAGGTGGCAAGAAACCGCCTTTATCAGGATGGCCATCCACGCCTGTCGCATCTGCGCGAGGCGTAGGCAAAAAGTATAACCACTCCCAAAATAGCGGTAAGGCATCACCTTTCTGGGGAACATGTTCATTATTCAATGCTGCGGCCAATGCTTGCGCAGGAAATAAACTGATATCATCTTCTTTGGTTTCTTGCTTGCCTTCCCATTTTTTTAATTGTTTTATATCAATATCTGTCATGAATACTCCCTAAAATACGCGTTTTTTTTATTTGA
>JBFHPN010000459.1:0-2762 GCA_041592735.1 Oleiphilaceae bacterium
CAGCTGTAAGGTAACGTCCTCAAGCGACCAAGCGGGAAGGCTCACCACACACAAAAAGAATGCAGCCAGCCTCGATATATGAAGTAAACGAAATACACCTGTCCTCATCGCGTCTTCCAGGGACTTCTATAGTTGAGCTTTCATTAAGCCAATGCGCTCTAAAAGAGATCATATCAGTATAAGACCTGCTACTTAATTAGCAAGTCTGCACCAAACAAATGCACGCCCCTGTCAGCGCAGCCATCAGACGGTCGATTTTACCCGCTTAACAGCATCTAACCAGCCATTGTAGAGTTTTTGGGCATCATTCTGGCAGATGTCCGGAGAAAAGCGTTTTTCCAGATGCCACATTTCTGCTATTTGCTCCGTGCTTTCATAAATACCTGCCTGCAAGCCAGCCAGATAGGCCGCACCCAAGGCTGTAGTTTCAACGATTTCAGGGCGATCAACAGAGACGTTAAGCAAGTCGGCCAGAAATTGGACAACCCAGTCATTCACGACCATCCCGCCATCCACTCGGAGCGTGGTCACATCGGCACCGTCTTTTTGCATGGCGACCAGTAGATCTCTGGTTTGATAACAAACGGCTTGCAACCCCGCGGTAACAATTTCTTCTATACCTGTGTCACGGGTTAAGCCAAACAACGCCCCTCGGGCATTCGGATCCCAATAGGGTGCGCCAAGCCCGGTAAAAGCAGGCACCAGATAAACAGCATTATGATAACCCACCTTTTTAGCCATATCTGCGGTTTCACTGGCATGGGAAATAAACTTAAGGCCATCTCTTAACCATTGCACCGCTGCGCCCGCCACAAAGATGCTGCCTTCAAGCGCATAGGTGACCTGGCCATTCAAACGATAGGCAATGGTTGTTAATAAACGGTTATTGGATTTAAGCGGCGTGCTTCCGGTATTGGCAATCATAAAACAACCCGTGCCATAGGTACTTTTGATCATGCCCGGGGTAAAACATGCCTGACCCACCAATGCGGATTGCTGATCACCAATCATCCCTAGTATCGGAATATTTTGCGCAAAGACATTGTCTGCCGTCTCACCAAATCTGGCACTGCTATCTTTAACCTCCGGCAACATGGAACGAGGTATATTAAATACATCCAGTAATTCTTGATCCCACTCCTGGGTATGGATATTAAACAAGGAGGTTCGCGACGCGTTCGTGGCATCTGTCGCATGCGATGCACCATTGGTTAAGCGCCATAAAAGAAAGGTATCAACGGTTCCGAATGCCAGCTCACCGTTTTCAGCGCGTTGACGCGCGCCTTCTACATTTTCAAGAATCCAGCGAATTTTACTGGCAGAAAAATAAGGATCGATCAATAATCCTGTTTTCTCCGCCACACTGGACTCATACCCTTTTTCTTTGAGCGTCTGGCAAAATTCGGATGTTCGGCGATCTTGCCATACAATGGCCGGATACACGGTTTTACCTGTTTTTTTATCCCAGACCAAAGTGGTTTCACGCTGATTTGTAATGCCAATACCTACAACCGTGTCACGCTCTGGATCTAAACTTTTGAGTACATGCTGACAGACGTGTAAGCTTGTTTTCCAGATTTCTTCCGGGTCGTGCTCAACCCAGCCATCCTTGGGAAAGTATTGTTTGAATTCGGTCTGTGAGGTCGTGGACACATGGCCTTTTTCATCAAATAGCACGGCACGTGAGCTGGTTGTACCTTGATCTATTGAAAGAATATAATGCGCCATAATTTTTTCCTTTTATATTATAAAGACATTAAATCGCTATGAAACAAACAGAAAGACACGCTCGAATCATTGAAATTGTAAACAGTTCCGGCTTTGCGACAATAGAAGAATTAGCAACAAAATTTGATGTCACTCCTCAGACCATCCGCAGAGATCTTAAAGAGCTGGACAATGAGCACAAAATCCAGCGGTTTCATGGTGGCGCAGGGCTCAGCTCCACCATTTTAAATACGCCCTATTCCAATCGAAAAGTGGCTTTCCTGAAAGAAAAGCAGCGTATCGCTGAGAAAGTCGCCAGCGAAATACCTGACCACTCCTCTATTTTTATCAACATTGGCACAACAACAGAAGCCATTGCCCAGGCATTACTTAATCATCGCGAACTGACTATTATCACCAACAATCTTCATGTTGCCAGCATAATGAGCTCAAAAGATGACTTTAAGATCATTATTGCCGGCGGCGTAGTGCGCAACCGCGATGGCGGTGTCATGGGTGAAGCCACCATCGATTTCGTCAGTCAATTCAAAGTCGACTACGCGATTATCGGCATCAGCGGCATAGACGATTCAGGCGATCTGCTTGATTTCGATTATCAGGAAGTGCGGGTATCCAAAGCAATTATTGAGAATTCCCGTCATATATTCCTGGCTGCTGATCATTCCAAGTTCGGTCGAGATGCCATGACCCGCTTAGGAAACATATCAGACGTCAATCATGTCTTCACCAGCGCTGAACCACCCGAACCAATCAAACAATTACTTCTCAAAAAGAGTGTTAAGCTTAGCGTTTGCTGATTGATAAGCCAATTTTCCACATATGCCTGACTGAACTAAACACATCGCGCCCCTGAGAACTTAAGATTTAAAGGTTCTCAGGAATGTGCTGCATCCTTTTCCTAAAAGTTTCATTTTCTAACATTTATCAGGTTATTCAGGCCTGAAGCCTGCGCCTTCCTAACGCCAAAGCAAATCTTGTCTGGTACAACAACTGCTTAGCGATTTCCTGAGCAATTCAACAGGCGGGCATTTTAC
>JBFHPN010000460.1:0-2757 GCA_041592735.1 Oleiphilaceae bacterium
ATGATCCCGCCATTTTCACCCAAGCCGTTATAAAGCTCGAAGGTGTTATAGGCAAGCGCGGGCATCAGCAAAATATCAAGATTTCCATTATTGAACTGCCCGGCAAAAGTCGACAAGGTAACATTCACAGGTGATGAGCCCGCAAGATCAGAGAATTTTCTAGCCTGAGGGTCGCCATTGAGAATGGCCATCTTTTTGCCTGCAAATTGTTCAATACTTTGAATATTTCTATCACGTACAAAAGCATACATAGAGCCAACTGGAAAAGTAGCTACAACTTCGTAGTTCCCTTCTGTCATTAATTTGCCCGCATGAGGTCTGGCCAATGTTGCAAGTACCAACTCCAAACCTTTTTCGGAATTTATGGCACCAATTGCATCCATAGTGCCTGCAAATTTCACAAACTGACGCGACATGATTCCAGTTAATAAAACCGCCTCACAACGGCCCGCTTTGAAATCATTGGCAGCAACAGATTCCTCTGTATAGGCAACAAAACGTATATTTAGACCCCATGATTGAGCCTTAGGAATAACATCTGAGTAGAAAGACATAACAGGGCCGTTTCGACCAACCGGATCCCAAACGCAGAAAACCTTATCTTCTAAGGCATGCGCTACATTATTTAGCAGACTGAATAACAGGCATATAAACAAGACATAAGTCGTCTTCATTCTGAACAAATTTCCTTATTTATTTAAATAATATTATTTTCGATTAAGAATAAATGTTTCGAAGGTTCAGTTGTACGTTATATTAATAGCATCGTTCTGTTTAATGTTAGTCTTTAGACACACTAAATCGAAATTATCATTTCTTCAATAAAAACATATTAATTCTATGGTTCATTACACTAAACCTCCACTCGTTACCCTAATCGGCCCTACTGCGAGTGGAAAAACCAGACTAGCTGTTTCGTTAGCATCATTATTCTCAGGTGAAATCATTTCAGCTGACTCAAGACAAGTCTATCGATTCATGGATATCGGCACCGGTAAGGATTTAGCTGAATATGGCGACATCCCCTATCATTTGATCGATATTGTTGAACCTCACCAGGAATTTGATTTATTTAGTTATGCAGAGGGTTTTTGCAGCTCATATAACCGGATAATCAACAGGGATAAACTTCCTTTTCTGGTTGGTGGCACCGGAATGTATCTGGATGCCGTTTTAAGTCGCTATAAATTAACCATAGCAAACATTGATGAAAATACACGTTCCCTGCTTGAAAAAAAATCCGATGAAGCTTTGCGTCAGCTGCTTGTAGAATTAAAGCCAGCGCAACATAACACGACAGATACCGAAGACAGAGGCAGGCTGATCCGCGCCATAGAAATCGAATTAGCCTCTCAGCACTCTTCTGAGTGCCTGGCCTGGCCGAATTTTGAACCATTCATCATAGGCATAAGGGTGCCTCGGAATGTTCTGAAAGGAAAGATAAATGCGAGGCTTAAGGCACGATTTCAGGAAGGTATGATCGATGAAGTGGAGATGCTGATTCGAAGAGGTATCAGTGACTTACGACTACATAATTTTGGTTTGGAGTACCGCTATATTGCGCTTTATTTGAAAGGCGAACTGAATTACAACGATATGTTTCAGAAGTTGAACGCTGAAATAGTACGTTTTTCAAAACAACAGGAAAAATGGTTCAGAACTCTTGAAAAAAAACAGCATAAAATTCATTGGCTAGAAGCGAATCACGATCTTGAAAGCCAGGCAACCTTGTTGCTTGAAGAGCACCTCCGTCACATTACGCGTAGCTGAAACAGTTTTGGACTAATCACTGTAACGCGTAAAATTCAGCCGGTAATCCAGATCGTCAATTTTTTCCCAGATTGCCAAGAATCTGCCATCATCAGATAAAGGCGCTAATGCCGGATTGTTGCCATTATCCGCGAGCGTCAAAACACTATCCCAGGTTGCATTCAATGATGAGTAATAGCTGGTTAAAACACTGCCTTTGTTTAAGCCATTCTGCCAGAGTAAATTGGCATTACCTTCACGATCGACACGTAAAACAGGTTTATGAATTTGAGACGAGCTGGTGATCAGCTTTTCGGCTGTCCAGCCTTTTGAAGGTGTAAAATATCGACTGTACAGTTCGGTGAGATTAGTATCATTGATCTTTTGCGTCCATACGACGAGCACTTCTTTATCATCTGTAATTTCGACCTGTGGATATCCAGCATCCCCTAGACGATTTGCTTCAAGCCTTGATGCCAGTGTTCCCCAATTACCGGTAAAGCGGTTATACCAGAGATTATTACGTACCCCATCATGTTTGAGCCAAACTGCAAAAGCATCTCCATTTTCACCGATAGAAATATCGGGTAACGTTGAATCCCCTATGCCAAATTCTGGTGAGTTGCTTGCAATCACATCCAGCTGCACAGGCGTTTGCCAGCTATCGTTCTGACTCAAGCGAATTCTGTTGCTGAATATTCTTAAATTTCCTGATACATCCTGAGACCAGAGTGCCATCGCCAAACCATTTGTATTTATGGCCAGTTTTGGACTTTCGGTAGTTGAACCAACAGCAGTATCAATGAATGTTGGCGTACTGATCCATGCCCCGTTTCCCATAAGCGGATCCGTCGCAGCCAGTTTAAAAAGTCGTGTTTTGATTCGTGCTGCTGAACCATCATGCTCGCGCCAAATGGCAACAACGTTGCCGCTTTTATCTATTCCAACTTGTGGCGAATCCGCATTGCCGGTTTTGAGGAACCCGGTATCACTAATGTCCACACAACC
>JBFHPN010000461.1:0-2753 GCA_041592735.1 Oleiphilaceae bacterium
GTAGAAAGTTATGCGGTCGAACCACTTCCGGCAAACTGCGTGGTTGAAAAAAATATCAACGACTCGGAGCAGGTAGGTGAAGCCATTAAAAAAGTCGTGACACGATCACGCACTGGTAATCGTCTGGCCGCTGCTGCAGTAGCGGGTTCTGCTGTGATTACCAAAACCATTCAGATGCCCGCCGGATTAAGTGAGACGGAGTTGGAGAATTCGATAACGCTTGAAGCTGATCAGTATATTCCGTATCCCCTGGATGAGGTGGCGATTGATTTCGAAATTATCGGTGAGTCCAGAAGCGCTCAGGATCAGGTTGATGTGCTCTTGGCAGCCTGCCGAAAAGAAAACGTGGAATATCGTGAAGAGGCGCTGGAGATTGGTGGTTTAACCTCCAAGGTCATTGATATTGAGGCCTACGCAATAGAGCGTGCGTTCGGGCTTATAAGTTCACAACTCGGGCTCGATGATGAAGAGCAAACTGTCGCCATTGTGGATGTTGGTTCAACCATGACCACCTTAAGCGTTTTGGCAAATCATAAAACCATTTATACCCGTGAACAATTGTTCGGTGGTCGTCAACTGACGGATGAAATTCAACGTCGTTATGGATTATCAACGGAAGAGGCCGGGTTAGCTAAAAAACAGGGTGGCTTGCCTGATGACTATGAGCGGGAAGTGCTGAAGCCGTTTAAAGATGCTGTTGTTCAGCAGGTTTCACGTTCATTGCAGTTTTTCTTTTCTTCCAGTCAGTACAATGAAGTTGATTGTGTTGTGCTGGCAGGGGGTGTGGCATCAATCGCAGGTCTGGCTGAGCAGGTTGAAAGTGTGACCAAGATTAAAACCTATGTTGCCAATCCTTTTGCTGAAATGACACTTAGTTCCAAGGTAAATGCTTCTGCCCTAAGTAATGATGCGCCATCTTTGCTTATTGCATGTGGTCTAGCGATGAGGAGTTTTGACTAATGCCTTCTATTAACCTCCGCCCGTGGAGAGAAGAGCTACGGGCAGAACGCCAGAAACAATTTATTACTTCGCTGGTGGCAGTGCTTTTGGCTGCAGCGGTTATTGTGTTTTTATGGCAAGATCGTGTCAGTGCGCAAATTGAATATCAAAACTCAAGAAATGCGTATCTTAAAAAATCCATGGTTGAGCTGGATAAAAAGATAACAGAAATTCAGGAGTTATCCACTGAGCGCCAGAAGTTGCTTGATCGAATGAAGGTAATTCAGGATTTGCAAGGTACCCGGCCGGTTATTGTTCGAGTTATGGATGAGCTTGTGCGAACGCTGCCAGAAGGATTGTATTATGTCAACTTAGAGCGCAAGGGATCAGAATTATTCATCAAAGGCATGGCCGAGTCGAATAACCGGATTTCCAGCCTGATGCGTAACTTTGAGGCCTCTGACTGGTTTGCAGGTCCTAATCTTAAGGATGTCAGTGCGGTGAAGCCCACTGATAAATCGGCAGAGACACTTAATAGTTTTGATTTGACTGTGAAGCAGGTGACACCTCAGCCGACTGAAACTGCAGAGACAGAATCAACTAATTCTGGAAAAGGAGCGTAAACGTGGGTTTTTCTGAGTCATTGGAAAGCTTGAAAGGCTTCGATCCAAACGATATCGATTTTAACAATGCCGGTTCCTGGCCTGGCCCAGTAAAGGGAATCGTTTTATTAATCTTATTTGCTGCAGTGGTATTCGGTGGATACTGGTTTCTGATTAAGGATCAGTATGCA
Source organism: Oleiphilaceae bacterium (assembly GCA_041592735.1). Classification (GTDB taxonomy): domain Bacteria; phylum Pseudomonadota; class Gammaproteobacteria; order Pseudomonadales; family Oleiphilaceae; genus PZPK01. The sequence continues at coordinate 1,733 of JBFHPN010000461.1, forward strand.
CAATTCGATAGAATTGCAGCGGAAGAAGGTGTGCTCAAAGAGCAATATGAATCGCGAGCTTACAAAGTGGCGAATCTGGATGCATTCCGTAATCAAATGCAGGAAATGCAGAAATCATTTGGTGCGCTGTTGAAACAGTTGCCAGCAAAAACTGAGGTTCCCGGTTTACTTGAAGATATCACCAACACGGCTCTGGGTAGTGGGCTTGAGATTAAATCGATACAGTTGCGCCCTGAATTGTCCAAGGAGTTCTATGTTGAATTGCCGATCGAGATTGAGGTCTCTGGTACCTATCACGATATTGCCTCTTTCGTAAGTGGGGTGACCAGTCTTCCGCGGATTGTAACCCTGCATGATATGGCCATAACGTTTCAGGCCAAAAATACCGTAGATGTCGTGAGTTCAGAATTGCTCAGGATGGTCGTGTCCGCCAAGACCTATCGTTACGGTGGTGATGCCGATGAAAAACCTGCTGCCAATGTGAAAAAGGGGAGAAAATAGTGAAACAGTATATTTTCTTATTGTTTGTTGTTTCGGCATCTCTCACTTTATCCGGTTGTGCCGGAAATGACGGTTTTTCAGATCTTGATCGTTTTATGCAAGAGATGGATGCAAGGCCCGCCGGGAAGATGCCTGCCCTGCCCGAAGTTCAGGTTTATCGTGCTTTTACATACAGCGCAGCGAATAGACGGTCACCATTTTTACCGCCTCAGGATGTTGTCCTGAATGAGATTAAAGTTCAAAAGGATCAGAGTAATATCAAACCCAACCTCGACAGGGTTCCCGAAGTACTGGAATCATTTTCTTTGGGTGAGCTGAAAATGGTGGGCACCTTACAGCGCAATGCTAACGATGTGTTATGGGCGTTGATTTCAGACAATACAGGAAGTGTCCATATGGCCAGGGTGGGTCAGTATATGGGTAAAAATCATGGTCGTATCGTTAATATCCAGGCTGGGCGCTTAGACCTCATTGAAATTGTTCCCAACGGTTATGGTGGATGGCTTGAAAGGCCTCGCAC
>JBFHPN010000462.1:0-2750 GCA_041592735.1 Oleiphilaceae bacterium
GTATCCGAGCATGGATAAATTCCTGAGTGCGGTGAATGAGTTCAGAGCAACCGGTGCGAAGCTGAATTCGACGTATGTTTATGATGAAACCACGGGTTTGAAATTATTCGGAAAGACGGCGTTTTTTGTGAAGACAGGCGAGGGCTTTACCACCTTCTTGCGTAAGCCGGATGCGGACGCCTTTGCCAGTAAGAAAGGCGGTACGGTGATGGATCTTGAAGGGGCGTTAGCGTCACTGCAGAGCTAGGTGTGCCGGAATGCCGGTCAATTAATAGGATTTAGTTAAATTACGTAGTGTCGGGTTGTCTGCATAGGTTTTTACTCAGGCAACCCGGCTTTAGAAACAGGCGAAGACAATGTCTTACGCTTCCTTTGAATGAGAGTGGGTTGGGCACCATGAATATGAGAGCTGTCGATAAGTGTAGTGATAATGGATCTGATCAAAACAACATAGAAACTCAGACTCAGGAACCCGTGTTGAAACCTGTAAGCGGGCAGACATTCAATGTTCAAGACAGTCAAAAAGGCTTGTTAGATGCAAAACCTGATAGTGGAAATACAGACACAATGAACCTTGAGAGCGATAGTTTGCAGAATAAGCGGGTCAATAACGATGTTGATAAAACATCTATTTTGCTGACTTTGCAGAATGTGTTTCACAATATAAAAACCCTCCTGATTGGTTTGATGTCGGTGATTGTCGGCCTGGTTTTATGGCATCTGGCGACAGAATACAACATCAATTACTTCATTAATTTTGAAAGCATTCCCGGGCCATTAGGCGTTGGTAGTGCATTCCTGACCCAGTTAGCCGATAGTGAATTCTATATTCATATTCTGGTTAGCTTGAAACGCATCCTGATTGCTTATTCCCTGGCTGTGGTGCTCGGTATTGGGGTGGGGCTGGTAATTGGACGCTCTAAAAATATGCGGGCTGCGGTCTTGCCTTATATCGAAATCATCCGCCCGATACCAGCGGTAGCCTGGATCCCTCTGGCGATTCTGATGTGGCCAACCGAAGAATCTTCAATCATCTATATCACCTTTTTAGGGGCGCTGTTTCCAATCATTCTGAATACGGTTCATGGCGTTGAGCAAACACCAGAAGTGCTGGTAAGAGCTGCCTTATCTCTTGGCGCCAAACGTTCCCAGGTTTTCCGACACGTGGTTTTCCCGGCGGCTTTACCAAGTATTTCTGCGGGCCTTGCGATTGGCATGGGAGTTAGTTGGTTTTCTTTGCTGGCAGGCGAAATTATTTCCGGACAATACGGTATCGGTTATTTCACCTGGAATGCGTATTCCCTTATCAATTACCCAGACATCGTTGTCGGTATGTTGGTGATTGGCGGCTTGGGGTCACTGTCCACCTTTTTGGTCAGACTGATTATGCGCCCCGCATTACGCTGGAAAGCCGTTCAACGGTAAATGACAGCAACGGTAAATCACAGAGGTAACATGGCCTATGCAAACCCTATTGATACTTATCAAACGACATTTTGCGCTCTGGTTGCTCAGTATCGCAGGGTTATGTGTTGCTTATTATGTGTTGATGCTATTGGCGCTGATCATCAGGTTTCAGGCTTTGCCCAACTATATCAACGTCTTTGATTGGTTCGAAAACGTTGCCTGGATACTCGAATCAACGCCTTCTTTGAAAGATGCTTTATTGATTATACGTGAAGAATGGTGGCTCGAAATTGGATTTATGAATTACGACTTTGGTATGGGGATTTCTGAGTGGAGTATGTTTGTATCGCCCTGGAAAATGCTGAGTGTGGCCGCTTTTTCAGCCTTGTTGGTCAGTTATTTCCTGGCGTTGAAAACCTATTCTGATGTTTGCCCGACAGGAAACAGCCTGGCTTCAAAAATGAGTACGGGCATTGGCGGGCTGTTCTTCGGTTTTACTTCGCTCACGATGTCCTGGGTTGTTTGCTGTGCGACGCCCACGTGGATTGTTGGCTTGGCGATTATGGGGCTGGGTGTATCGACTTCGCTGGCGATAGAGCCAATCGGTTTTTGGCTGAATGCCTTAGGTTTTTTCTTGATGGTGCTGGCGCTTTATATGGTATTGCAGAAAGTGTCTGCAAATTTATCTGCGGAATTTGACGTGAATAATGGGCTTAGGAGTAAGGTATGAATGCACAAGCGGTTTCGAAAGAGGAGCAAGTTGTCCCGCGAAAGCGATCCATCGATCGAGGACATATTGAAATCAAGGATGTGACGATTTCATTTGGTACCGGCAGTAAGAAGAATGTCGCGGTTAAATCCACGACTCTGGATATCGCCCCGGGGCAGTTTGTCTGCATTTTGGGGCCTTCTGGCTGCGGTAAATCCACCTTGCTGAACAGTGTTGCGGGTTATCTGAAACCTGCGACGGGGCAGGTGCTGGTAGATGGCAAGTTAGTCACACAGCCTGGCCCTGATCGTGGCATGGTGTTTCAGCAATATTCTTTATTTCCTTGGAAAACGGTGCATCAGAATATTGCGTTCGGTCCAAAACTGGCAGGCCATGGGCCAAAAGAATGTGATTCGATCGCCACGACATTTCTCTCGATGATTGGCCTTAAAGATATGGCGAATAAATTGCCAGGTGAGCTTTCCGGCGGGATGCAGCAGCGGGTGGGTATTGCGCGCGCCCTCGCTAATTATCCGAGCGTATTGTTGATGGATGAACCCTTTGGCGCTCTGGACGCACAGACCCGTTTAATTATGCAGGAGAATCTTCTCAGCATCTGGTCAGAATTCGGAAC
>JBFHPN010000463.1:0-2741 GCA_041592735.1 Oleiphilaceae bacterium
AACGTCATGATCTATTTTGATAAGCCGACGCAATTGTTGATTTTGGAAAGAATGATCAAGCGCCTAACCAATGATGGCCTTTATGTGGCGGGACATTCAGAAAATTTCACACACGCAAAGCATCTGGTTAAACCCGTCGGGCATACTACTTATATGCGCAATATTTCTGGAAACCACTAATGGCAGGATTCACTACCGACAATATTCATGTTGCGCCCAACCGGTATTATGATCGGCAGTTTGAACAAGAAGCCGTTAAAATACTTCCGGGAGAATACTTTGCCACAAAATCAGATACCTTGATTGTCACGGTATTAGGCTCATGTGTTTCTGCGTGTATTCGTGACCGAGTGTCTGGGGTGGCAGGCATGAATCATTTTTTGTTACCCGATGATGGTGGTGGCCATCATAACCCCATTTCTGAATCGGCGCGCTATGGCGCTTTTGCCATGGAAATTCTTATAAACCATCTCTTGAAACTCGGCGCACGGCGCGAATATCTGGAAGCGAAGGTGTTTGGCGGCGGCAATGTGATAAAGGGTTTTTCCGCAATGAATGTGGGGGAACGCAATGCAGAATTTGTCCTTGATTACTTGAAGCTTGAACAAATACCGGTCATTGCAAGTGATTTACTGGATGTTTACCCGCGTAAAGTCTATTTTTTTCCTGCCACCGGCCAGGTTTTGATCCGCAAAATCAAAACGCTGCATAATAATACGATTCTGGATAGGGAAAGTGCTTATCGACTGCAGTTTCGAAATAAGCCATCCACGCCTTTTGATCAAGACGTGGAGCTTTTTTCATGATTAAAGTACTTGTCGTTGATGATTCTGCGCTGATTAGGCAATTACTCAGTGAAATTATTCGCAGTGAACCCGAGTTTATGCTGGTCGGTGCCGCACCGGACGCCTACTCTGCACGAGATATGGTCAATTTACACAAACCCGATGTGATTACCTTGGATGTAGACATGCCCAAAGTCGATGGTTTGACTTTCTTGGAAAAGCTGATGAAAGCCAGACCCACAGCGGTGGTGATGATCTCTAACCTCACGCTTGAGGGCGCTGATATAACCTTGCGCGCTTTAGAATTGGGCGCGGTTGATTATTTGGGTAAACCCAAGCTTGATATTGCTAAAGGGATTACAGCCTATCGTGAAGAGATTATCAGTAAAATTAAACTGGCCGCATCCGCCAAAATTGGAAAATACACACCCCGTCAGTCAGCAACACTGACGCATCTAAGTATTAAAAATACAGAAACACTCATCGCTATTGGTGCCTCTACTGGGGGCACTCAAGCCATTAACGACGTACTTGTCGGTTTGCCTGAAGATTGCCCAGGCGTGGTGATTACCCAGCATATGCCACCCGGTTTTACCACGAGTTTTGCTCGACGATTAGATTCATTGTGTTCAATAAACGTGCGAGAAGCCGAGGGTGGTGAGCGTATTAAAGCAGGTTACGCATATCTGGCACCGGGTGATAAACACTTAAGGGTTATTCGCCGTGGCGCTGATTATCTGGTGGCCTTGGATGATGGCCCGCGGGTATCAGGACATAAACCTTCTGTTGATGTGATGTTTCAATCAGTGGCAACTTCCGTTGGTAACAAGGCTATTGCAGTTATCCTGACGGGAATGGGCAAAGATGGCGCTGCCGGTATTCAAACTATTGCAGAAAAAGGGGGCTATTGCATTGCCCAAGATGAAGCAAGTTCACTGATTTTTGGCATGCCACAAGAAGCCATTAAAACAGGCTGTGTTCATGAGATTTCTCATATTGATGCGATTAGTGATTGCATCATCGAACAGATTCGACGCTCTGTGAGTGCTGAACGTCGATAATTCTAACATTTTTTAGCGCTTTTTCGTTGAATAGATCTTATCATTCATCAGCGATGCATAATTAGGAGTAAGGTATGACCTTCAGTAAATTTGTTACCAGTTGGGCGCTTTTGATTGTTTCTTTATGGATATCGGCTTGCTCGGATACCCAAGATCAACAGGATAAACAAACAACAGTACCGCAAGCAGAGGAATTACTAACGGTTTATAAAAGCCCGACCTGTGGTTGCTGTGCAGAGTGGGTAGATCATGTCGAAAGTGCAAGCTATGCAACCGAAACTAATCACCCGGAAAATCTGGAAGCCATCAAAGATCACTATAAAGTACCTGGCAATTTACGCTCCTGTCATACGGCTGTTTCCAAAAAAGGCTATGTTTTTGAAGGCCATATCCCCGCTCGCTATATCAAGCAGTTCCTGGATAATCCGCCTAAAGATGCCATAGGGCTCACCGTTCCTGGCATGCCTGTCGGTAGCCCCGGCATGGAGGTGGGCGACAAGTTTTCACCGTACAAGGTCATCCTGCTTAAACAGGACGGCACGATTCAGACCTTTGCCTCGGTCGATGGTCCATCCCAGCAATAAATTTAGAGGAGCGGCAAAAACGGCTTATTGATTAGTATTAGCCGTTAACAAGTTTGGTTGTTTATTCGAGGCGATTTGTTCTTTGTCCATACTTTCATCTTTGAGCATGACTCCAGATAATTTTTTCGTGTGGGCTTCTGCCATTAACCAGAGCAAGCGTCTGCTTGCTTCTGCAAAGCCTAAACCTTCCGGACGAATATTGGATAAGCAATTCCGCTGGGCATCGTTAAACCCCCGTTTTGCCTGGTAGGAGAAGTAGATCCCCAGGCTGTTTGGTGAACTCAAGCCAGGGCGCTCTCCGATCATGACCA
>JBFHPN010000464.1:0-2741 GCA_041592735.1 Oleiphilaceae bacterium
ATTGACGGATAGGGTCAGTGATAGCACCGCAGTTTGTGCCGATGTCGCCATAGTCAAATTCAGGCTCATTAATATTGGCGAATGTAATACCCACTTGCGCATTGGGCATCGTCCATAACAAACCCAAATCGATACCGACTTGCGTGGTATCCACGGTATTTTCATCAAATTCATCCTGAATCGCGTCACTGACTTCATCATCTTCTATGTTCGATAAGGCCAACACTTGTTTATTTAAAGAGACTTTATAGATATTAGCCTGAACGCCAGCATATAATTTAGAATCATCTACAAATTCCGGTTGCCAAACTTCACGGCTGTATCCAATGGAGCCTGTGAGAATTGAGCCACCTTTAACATACATCGAGCTATCGGTTTCCAGCGTGGTATTCGCGCCGACTGTTTGTATCTCGAGTGGAGCATCCAGAAAACGGATATCGAATAAACCCTGCGCCTTTAAGTCAAAAGATAACACGCCACCCAAAGTATCGCTCTTCACGGCAAAGGGCATAAAAGGAACATGTACGCCAAGTCCCAGCGTCACTTGCGCATCTTCACCCATCACCGGCAACAACGCATCGAACTTGGCTTTGACTGCATTGGCTTCATTTATCGTCAGGTTATCCTTATCAAGTTCATCAATTAATTCATCGACATCGTCCAGAAAGTTATCCACCTTCCCTCTTTCCAGATCCATACCCAGTGAGCTGAAATACCCCATGCGATGTTTTTCTCCTTCACTCAGCAAGGCGTAACCATTAGCCGGGTTATTCGCGATCGACAAGATAGATGAAGGTGATGTTGTTTTACCATAGGTTAACATTGGGCCAGGCGCATGAGCCTGATAACTTGCCAGTGCAGTGGCGCTAAATCCGAGCAAGCTGATTAAGGCCAAAGGCTTAAGCTTAAGAGCAGTGGATTGAACAGGAAATAATGCGTTGTGTTTCGATGGTGTCATTGGGTTTTCCTTGCTGTAAAAGCTACTAAAAATGGAGCAATGATCAAGACATCACATTCACCAACGACGTGAGAGTGATGCCAAATTACTCAAAAAGCTTAGTACACTGAGGATAAAGCTCAACCTTGGGTAGGCTTATTTTTGTGTCCGATTGATAAGGGAGCGTAACAAAACTTCACCAAAACGTTCATCTAAACGGGCTTGCCCCTCTTGGGCGAGGGCCTGTAATTCAGATGAAAATTGTAATTTTCTGGCTAATTGAGAGTAGTCCTTGCGCAAGCCATTCAAGACATCGGCAACGCTAATCTGATCTGTTGATCGGCCAGGCACAAAACCGTCGCCCTGCTCTCCTGCCGGCACAATCAGGCCCGAAGCCAGTAACTTACGGGTGATCTCCTGGGTGAGTATTGGCGGCACAAACTTTTGCATTTCCAGTTCAGTTTGACTGACTGGCCCCTTGCCTGCTTCGAAGCGTTCCGCAATCCGCAGCATGACATCCAGCCCAACCTTTTCGAGCAGCTCGGGAGAAACTTCAAATTTAACCTGACGAGTGATGTGATTACCATGTTGATGATAGAACGCAATACTCGAACCCAGTAAGAGAATCAGCCAATTTACGTAAAGCCAGATCAGCAACAAAATACCGACAGCAAAACCAGAGTATATTGCATCATATTTTGATGAGCTCACGACAAAGGTGGTGAACAGCAAACTGCAGCCTTGCCAGATGCTGCCACCGACAATACCGCCACATAAGGCTGAGGTGAATTTGACCTTGGTATTTGGCATCATGGCATAAAAGAAAGTGAAGGCCATGATAATCATCAGAAAAGGCATCAACTTGGTTAAGGCGATGATCAAACTACCGAAAGGCTCGATCGCCGCCAGGCTCAACACCAGCTCCGAATTCATGGTAGACGCGGTGACGCTGATCGCTGCAACAATCAAAACAGGGCCGACCAGAATCACACTAAGATACTGGCTAAAGCGATTACCGAGTGACCGTAACTGCGGCGCCAGCCAGATGGTATTAAATGCTCTTTCTATTTTTTGAACTAACGAAATGGCGGTATAAAAAAGCAAGACGAAGCCCAAAATACCCAAAACGCCGACTTTCATGTTATTCACAAAGCTCAGGATATTGGCATGAATTTCCAGACCTTTTTCCCCCATGGGCTCCAGAAAACTATAAAGCATCGGGGTGAACTTATCCTGTACATTAAAGGCTTTGAGTACAGAAAAACTAAGGGCCAATAAAGGCACGATAGACAAAATGGTGGTATACACCAGACTCATGGCATGAAGCGAGACCTGACCGCTGATTACATCCCTGATCACGGCATAAATAATGCGCAATACTCTGCGTAGCATGTGGATAGCTGGCGATAGCGTTTGGGATGGCGGATCCAATAACCAGTTTTCGAAAGCTTCCCAACTTGCGTGTAGTTTATTCACCCTTTACTCCCAACCCATGAAAACAGGCGTTTATTATTCTTTGATAACAGATATTCTAAGGCAATTCCTAATCAGCCAATAAAGCACTTATCTCTTTCTTTAATTGTTCGAAAGTAATTGCCAATGCTTCAGATAATTGCGTGTAGTCTTCATGTTGCTCAATACTTTTTTGCAGCGTGGCCGCTTGCGAGGATAAAAGCCCCGCGCGAATATTAGCCGAAGATCCTTTTAGCCCATGAACCAGACGGGATAGCTCCACTCGATCACCCTTTTTATTCAGGGTATCGAATTCAGCCGGAAAATGCTCGTAGGTCACCAAAAAAGTCTG
>JBFHPN010000465.1:0-2737 GCA_041592735.1 Oleiphilaceae bacterium
ATCCCTGAACTGTCAATGCTCAATCTAAACCAGGAAGATATCCAAAAAGGGTTATTGGTTAAAGACCTCTAATAGGACAAGCTTCCAATTGACTTCATGGAAAGGTGCTTATTGCACCTTTCAAACCCTCTCAGATAAGGGGAATCACCCATGACTATGTCTTCAAACACGTCTCATCCCGCTCTTTTCAACCTGGGCTTTCGACCATTTTTTGCGGGTGCCAGCCTCTTGGCCGTGCTCAGTGTAGCAGCCTGGCTGTTAATGATGGCAAATATTGGCGGCCTGATATCTTCAAACTGGTGGCTGAGTCCTGCAGACTTTACTCAGTTAAGCCCATACCAGTGGCATGCCCATGAAATGATCTATGGTTATAGCATGGCGGTGATTGCAGGCTTTCTGCTAACTGCCGTTAAAAACTGGACAGGCATTCAGACGCTCCATGGTTACCCCCTCGGCATGCTTTTTGGCAGTTGGGCGCTGGCCCGGTTGTTGTGGCTGTTTGGGGAACAGTGGCTAACGGTGGCTGCATTTTTTGACTTGCTGTTTAATCTCTCAATGATGATTGCAGTAGCCATGCCGATTATTAAAACAAGACAGTGGCGTCAAATGGCCATACTGTCAAAACTCGTGATGCTCGCTATAGGAAATATACTGTTTTATCTTGAATTGTTTAGCGGCCTTTCAATGGGTATGCATATTGCGCTATACGGTGGTCTCTACCTGATCATAGGACTCATTCTTACAATAGGTCGACGCATTATTCCCATGTTCATTCAGAACGGCGTGTCCTATCCGGTCAGTTTGTTTAATGCCAAGTGGGTTGACCTGACCAGCCTGGCAGGTTTATTAGGCTTTTTTATCAGTGAAGTCTTCTTGAGCATCCCTTTATTATCCAGCCTATTCGCCACCATTATGCTGATCATCACCAGTATTCGTCTGGTCGGCTGGTATACTCATGGCATATGGAAAAATCCGTTGCTCTGGTGTTTTCATATAACGCTGTTCTTTATTGCCGCAGGATTTCTGCTTTTTCTCATGAGTCAGTGGTTTGGTCTGTCACCCTTCTTGTCAGTCCATGCTTTTTCGTTTGGTGCTATTGGCATCATGACAATGGGGATGATGGCAAGAGTCTCGACTGGACACACAGGCAGAAGCTTCAAAACACTACCAAGAAGCTTACTTTATGCCTTATTAATATTGAGTTTAGGAGCCGTCACCCGCGTCATTATGCCCGTGTTTTTTTCTGTTTATTACCCTCACTTAGTGATCATTTCGGGCATACTCTGGCTGATCGCCTTTAGCCTGTTTTTCCTGACATTCTTGCCCTATTGGCTGAAACCAAGAGTGGATCAGAAATATGGTTGATTAGTCCCTTGGGATTCCACTGTACTAAAAGCCTGTATTGAATAAAAACGCGCAATCAACGCTCCGACCTGAATAAAAAATCTGGCATAATGTGCTTTTGATTTATTACTAAAGGTTGAGCATGAACGAATTAACTATCACCGCACCTGACGACTGGCATTTACATTTTCGTGATGGCGACATGTTGCCTGAAACCGTTCCCGCGACAGCACGCTGCTTCAAACGCGCTATCGTCATGCCCAACCTGGTGCCTCCGGTGATCAATGCCGACATGGCACTCGCCTACAAAGAGAGAATTCTGGCAGCCGTTCCGGCCGGGCAGGAATTTACGCCCTTAATGACCATTTATCTGACCAATAGCACTCAGCCGGCCGACATTGACGCTTGTGTGCAGGCGGGTGTCACCGCTGCTAAATTATATCCTGCCGGGGCAACCACCAACTCTGCCGCGGCGGTCTCTCAACTCGACAGCTTATACCCCGTGTTTGAACGCATGAGCGAACTTAAGATGCCGCTGCTGATTCATGGTGAAGTCACGGATGCCCACATAGATATCTTTGACCGCGAAAAAGCCTTTATAGACCGCCATTTAGCACGCATCGTAAACGCTTTCCCGACCTTAAAAGTCGTTTTCGAACATATCACCACTCAGGAGGCCGTTGAGTTTGTTCTCGCCGCATCCGACCAGGTAGCGGCAACAATAACTCCTCAGCACTTGCGTCTTAACCGTAACGATCTACTGGTTGGCGGGATTCGCCCTCATAATTTCTGTTTACCGGTCCTAAAACGCAACACCCATCAGTTGGCACTGCAGGAGGCGGTGAAGTCAGGGTCCAGGAAGTTCTTTCTGGGGACCGATTCAGCGCCCCATGAGAAGCTAAAAAAAGAATCTGCCTGCGGATGTGCTGGCTGCTACAGCGCATGGAGCGCTATCGAGCTCTATACGCAAATATTTGATGATCTGGGTATCCTCGATAAACTCGAAGCCTTCGCCAGCTTCAATGGCCCCGATTTTTACGGGCTGCCCAGAAATACCGGCACCCTGACGCTGACCAGGGAACGCTGGACGATCCCCGAGGAAATTATTTTACCTAACGGCCATTCAATTGTGCCGTTCTTCGCCGGCCAGGAAGTCTCATGGAAAATTAAGGCTGTCTGATCAGCACCTCAACACCATTTAAGAAATCTGCCAGACGACCGATACACTGGATAGTAAGTCTAAATTGGGTTTTTCCAGACTCCCATCTCCCTTCTTATGCATCATGCTGCATAAGAAGGTTGGTACAAACCGAGAAGCCAACTAGACTTAAGGTGCTTTTATCCATTTTTGCGTTCAATTAAGGTTAGTGCATGAAGTATGAATACGCTTGGC
>JBFHPN010000466.1:0-2736 GCA_041592735.1 Oleiphilaceae bacterium
ATAAACAACATAAGGTCACGGTAATCATTGAGACAATAAACGACTTGGCAAACATAGGGTCTTCAGTCACGTACAAGGCACTTACCAGGATCGTCACCAAAGGTAACCATGCCAGTGGAGAAACCGGCTTAAAGGTTTGAATAATCGGGTTAACCGCGGCATTAAGTGTTTTATTCAAGCCCACCGCAATGCCAAGTGGCACGGCAATAAACGCTGCCAGAAAGAATCCGCTCATCACGGTTAGCAGGCTGGTAAAAATCTGGTCAAGAAACGTTTCCTTACCGGTATAGGCGCGAATCTTCGGCTCATAGGTGGGATCAACCTTTACTCGTTCAGCATTTCTCTGATGCTGACGCTCGTAAAAATCTGCTTCTTTTTGACGTGCAGTTTGGTGTTCGGTGTATAAGGCGCCAAATTGCTCCCATACTTGAGTCGGCCCCGGAAACTGCCCCAGCGAGGTCTTTACATTTTGTGCTGCCGTTGCCCAGAGCAACAAAAACACGATAATGCCGACCAGTGGCACAGCCATGACTTTAGCCAAGTTAAAACCTACATCCAACACTTTATCCAGCCATGCAATCGATTCTTTGGAATCATTCAACGGTGTTGCGGTTGACATAACATTCTCCTGATATTCGTAGAGTCGTCGGGTGCAGCAACCTTGCCTGCACCCTTTTCATAAAACTTACAATGTACTTACTTCGATTTACTGACACTTTTCAAAATGCCTGGCTTGATCAGATCTTGTCGCCTGCTTTTAAGCCGATTTTGAATTGGTTGATATATGCGTTAGGCGCTTTGCCGTCGTATACCAGGTTATCAATGAACTCTTTTTGGGGTTCTCTGAAACCATCTTCTTTAGAAAAGTCTGGAAAATCTTCAGCCTTTGCTTTTTTCTCAGCAATCAGAGACTTTGCCGCTTTTTCATAGATATCTGGACGGTAAACTTTCTTCGCCAGATCGAAATACCACTCATCAGACTTGTCTTCACTGATCTGACCCCAGCGGCGCATTTGCGTCAGGTACCAGATTGCGTCTGAGTAGTAAGGGTAGGTCGCGTTGTAACGGAAGAATACGTTGAAGTCTGGAACAGAACGCTTGTCACCTTTTTCATATTCAAAGGTACCTGTCATGCTATTCGCAATTACGTTGTAATCCGCACCAACATAGTTAGGTTTGGAAAGAATCTTAACGGCTGCAGGACGGTTGGCGTTGTCATTCGCATCCAACCACATCGCCGCACGAATCAGTGCACGCGTCAAACGCAATGTAGTGTTAGGATATTTTTCAGCAAATTCAGCGGTAATACCGAATACTTTCTCTGGGTTGTTTTTCCAGATTTCATAATCCGTGATAACCGGCACACCGATACCTTTGAATACGGCCTGCTGGTTCCAAGGCTCACCTACGCAATAGCCATAAATAGTGCCGGCTTCAAGCGTTGAAGGCATTTGAGGTGGTGGAGTAACCGATAACAAGGCATCGGCGCTGATCATGCCAGAGGTATCACCCTTGTGAGGTGCATAGTAACCAGGATGAATACCACCCGCTGCCAGCCAGTAGCGTAACTCATAGTTATGGGTCGAAACCGGGAACACCATGCCCATATTGAACGGCTTGCCCTGTGCCTTGTATTTATCAACAACAGGTTTTAAGGCATCCGCTTTAATCGGGTGAACCGGACGTCCGTCTTCCATTTTTGGAATATTCGGCTTCATCTGTTCCCAAATATCATTAGACACGGTGATTGCGTTGCCGTTCAAATCCATTGAAAAAGGCGTAATAATGTGTGCTTTGGTACCAAACCCCATGGTTGCTGCAATGGGTTGTCCTGCCAGCATATGTGCGCCGTCTAGTCGGCCATCGATAACGCCATCAAGCAATACTTTCCAGTTAGCCTGTGCTTCGATGGTGACATACAAACCTTCTTCTTCGAAATAACCGTTTTCATAAGCAATGGCGATGGGTGCCATATCGGTTAATTTGATGAAACCAAAGGTCAGCTCATCTTTTTCCGGGAAGCCGATCTTTTCTGCATGCACAACATTCGATACGGCGCCCGTCATTAAAAACGTAGCGAGTACCAGACGCTTAAATACCTTCAATTTCTTCATAGAATATTCCTATTAATACTTAACAAATGCCATTCAACGGGATTTGTTGGAAATTTCTGCTTAACAAGCCAGGCCCGTTAACTCTTTTTCCAGGTATACCTTATTGGTTGGTTTTTTACAGAGCGGTTATTTCACTCTGCTCTCTGCATAGATTTACCTGGAACCCATATTAGGTATTGCAGAGTTCGTGCCAATTTTTTTTTACATATTTTTCAATCGCTTAAAAGATGCAACTAAAAAGAATGAATTAATTTGGGGAGTTTTTTTGGAGGTTCGCGCTTAAATGGTGCGAGTTTGGTGCGTATTTTTTCAGACTATTTTGTTTTGAGAGCATAACGAAAATAAGCACTCTAATCTGAGGATGAATCAGACGCGTAAAGCGCTCAATTTTGAGGGTTTAATAAAGTGCGGCGCGCAGCTTTTTCTCGGCATCATCCGAAAATAGCATTTCTAATCGTATCGCGATGAACGGATTAGGTAAAAACTGAAAGTCCCTTGGGTATTCAATGCCGGTATCAAGTTGATAGAACAACCAGTCTTTATATAAGCGTGAACGGAAAATTAGATGGGCGAAGTAGTTCTCTGCCAATGCCTGGCTTCCCTGATAATCACTTTTCATGCC
>JBFHPN010000467.1:0-2731 GCA_041592735.1 Oleiphilaceae bacterium
CACGTTTTTTAATCACTTCGACAGGCTCAGTGAACGTAAATATCATTTCAACTGAATACTCATCAGTTCGGGTTGACGAATAAACCGTCCAGATCAATGCTGTTGTCCGAGGGCGATTCTTGCGGAGGGCAATGGTATTCTGCAACGGTTTTTCCCTGATCTTCACTGATCAAATGCACATCAAATCCCCATAAGCGGTGAATATGTTTAAGCACTTCCTGCGTGCTGTCGCCCAGAGGAATACGATCTCTTACGGTGTGCTTAAGTGTAAGCGAGCGATCTCCTCTGAGGTTGACATTCCATATCTGGATGTCGGGTTCCCGCATGCTTAAATTATATTGCTGGGAAAGTTTTTCACGCACATAGCGGTAACCATTATCATCATGAATGCCGGTTACCTCATAATGTTTCTCCTGATCATCATCTCTTACCGCAAATAACTTCAGATCTCTGATGACTTTTGGAGAAAGATATTGCTGTATAAAGCTTTCGTCTTTGAAGTTACGCATTGCGAAATCCAGTGTCGTTAACCAATCTGAACCTGCAATATCCGGAAACCATTGTCTGTCTTCATCGGTTGGCTGCTCACAGATTCTGCGTAAATCCTGGAACATGGAAAAACCCAGAGTATAAGGGTTGATGCCACTATACCAACGGCTATCGAAAGAAGGCTGATGCACGACAGCGGTATGAGAGGCCAGAAATTCTATGATAAAACCTTCATCGACCAGCCCTTTATCATACAGACGATTCATAATGGTGTAGTGCCAGAAACTTGCCCAGCCTTCATTCATGACCTGGGTTTGGCGTTGCGGATAAAAGTATTGGGCAATTTTACGCACTATTCTGATAACTTCACGCTGCCAGGGCGCCAAAACGGGGGCATTTTTCTCAAAAAAGTATAAGAGGTTTTCTTGCGGTTCTTCTGGAAAACGTTTTTTGGTTTTCTCTGTCTGTTTTTCAGCATTTACCGGTATCGTACGCCATAGTTCATTGACCTGTTGTTGCAGGTGGTGCTCGCGCTCTTCCTGTCGTTTCTGTTCTTCGGCGGCTGAGATTGGGGCAGGGCGCTTATAACGGTCCACACCGTAATTCATTATGGCGTGGCAGGAATCCAGAAAGCTTTCGACTTCGTCGATGCCATAACGTTGCTCGCATTTGGCGATATAGTTTTTTGCAAATAAAAGGTAATCGATAATGGCGCTGGCATCCGTCCAGGTTCTGAACAGATAGTTACCCTTAAAAAAAGAATTATGGCCATAGGCAGCATGCGCAATGACCAAAGCCTGCATCATCATGGTATTTTCTTCCATGAGGTAGGCTATACAAGGGTTAGAGTTGATGACAATTTCATACGCCAGACCCATTTGACCGCGTTTGTAGCCTTTTTCATTCTGCAGAAACTGCTTGCCATAAGACCAATGGCTGTAGCCTAGGGGCATGCCTACCGATGAGTAGGCATCGAGCATTTGTTCTGAACTGATAATTTCAATCTGATTAGGATAGGTATCAAGATGAAATTCTTTGGCAATTTCCGCAATCGCTTTGTCGTATTGATCAATTAGTTCAAAGGTCCACTCTGAGCCTTGTGAAATAAAATGACGTTTATTCGCTGAGGGTGGGGATTTTTTTTTGCGACCTTTTTCTGTCTTTGCGTTTGTCATGCCGGTCTCCTCTGAAAAAGTTCACGAAATACCGGATAAATATCTGCTTCACTTCTGATGTGTTGCATAGCAAAATTGTCGTCAAATGCGCTTTTTACTTTTAAATATTCTTGCCATAGCGTCTGATGCGGACCCTGAGTAATTTCTATGTAAGCAAAGTACTGTAATTGCGGTAAAATTTTATCGCAAAGTATTTTACTGCAGGCGGGTGAGTCATCATTCCAGTTATCGCCATCGGATGCTTGCGCTGCATAAATGTTCCATTCGTTCGCAGGATATCGTTTACTGATAATGTCCTGCATCATGTTGAGTGCACTGGATACAATGGTGCCACCGGTTTCGCGCGAGTAAAAAAACTCCTCTTCGTCAACTTCTTTTGCGCTGGTGTGGTGACGGATAAATACCACATCTATTTTTTGGTAGTTACGCTTAAGAAAGAGATACAGCAATACATAGAAACGTTTGGCAATGTCTTTATGCATCTGGGTCATGGAGCCGGATACATCCATCAGGCAAAACATCACGGCGCTGGTACTGGGAACAGCCTGTTTAATATGTTGGTTGTAGCGAAGATCCAGTTCTTCAATCCAGGGAATGCTATGGATGCGTTTTTTAAGGCGGGCCAGTTCTTGCTCTATCTCGCTGATACGTTTGGCCTGAACGGCATCCTGGTTATCCAGTAAAGCCAACTCAGCTTCGAGCGCGTGTATCTTTTCGCGGGTTTTACCTGTTAGCGCAATCCTTCTGCCATACGCTTTGCGCAAAGAGCGAACCACATTTATTTTTGATGGGTTACCCTGGCTGGTAAAGCCTGCGCGTAAATATTTATAGGAAGTGGTGTCTTTCAATTGTTTCTTAATCAGATTCGGTAAAGCCAGATCTTCGAACATGAAATCAAGAAACTCTTCTTGAGAAATCTGAAAGGCAAATTCATCCATGCCCTCGCCAGAATCGCTGGCTTTGCCTTCACCGCTGCCTCCGCCGCCACTCCCGCCTGGAGGTTTGGGAAGCTGATCGCCACTGGAATATTCTTTATTTCCGGGATTAACGCCCTCACGAATACCGCC
>JBFHPN010000468.1:0-2722 GCA_041592735.1 Oleiphilaceae bacterium
CATCCGTCAATAGCCAGTCCTGCACCTTGGATGGCAGTGAAATCCTCATTGAATTTCCCCTGGTATTTGGTGAACCACTTAGCTTAAGAGGCTTTATTACTCAGGCAAAAGATGCCGATACTGTTTCGCCAGGCAACCTGATCAACTTTATCTGGCAACAAAGCAGCCAGTTAGGCTTGATATTTGCGAATCAGGAACAGGCTCTTAGCCCATCCTTTGAGGAATAGTGACCATTTCCCCAAGGGTTCCGCACGAACCAGCATCCTTTCAGACTAAACCAGCGCCCTTGCAAGGTTTAGTTAACCGCAGACAGATGAATCATTTATACTAAGATGTCTGCGGTTAACTACCGCAGCCTCAACCGACTGGTTTATTTAAAGGTGACGCCGATGTCAGATAAACAAACACCCAGCACCCCCGCCAAACATAAGAAAATCAGCGAGCGCAAGATACTGCAAAAAATACGTTCCGCGCTTCACAGCCTAAGTCATGAGGGCATTAATCAGGCACTTACTCTCTATTACACCTTACGCGCTCCGGAAACACCAATGTGGTGCCGCACCGTCATCCTCGGAAGCTTGGCCTACTTTATCAGCATGATAGATGGCATCCCAGATTTAACGCCTTTCCTTGGCTATACCGATGACATTACTGTTATGGCCGCAGCGATAGCGACCGTCGCTCAGTATATAACGCCTGAAATAAAGCTTAAGGCTGAACAGAAAACTAAATCCATACTGGGAGACAAACCAGACAAAAAGAAAACCCAGGATCGGTAAATTTAAGCCATTCACAATAACATTCATCAACCCTCAGGCAGTTCAGTTAGAGGTGCAGATTGATCTGGCTCTGCCAGCTCGCTAGAATCCTATAAAAATTTCCAGGAATAGACCCATGCTGAGTTTTTTACCCGGGCCTGTGAAAGGCACACTAATCGTACTACTCATTTTGCTTAATACCCTGATCTGGATGCCTATTCTGGTTATAGGTGCCCTACTGAAAATAATTTTACCCCTTCCATTCTTACAAAAGTGGATCACCATTCTATTAATTGCCTGCGCTAATAATTGGACAAGTCTGAATAATTTCTTCTTTTGGCTGTTTCTTAAAATAGAATGGCAAGTATCCGGCCTTGAAGGTTTAAAGCTGGATGAATGGTATCTGGTCAACTGCAATCACCAGGCCTGGTCCGATATTCCCATTGTGCAGCGCATATTGAATCGAAAAGTTCCCATGCCCAAGTTTTTCCTGAAAAAGGAACTTATATGGGTACCGGTACTAGGCATTTGCTGGTGGGCACTTGATTTTCCATTCATGAAACGCTCGACACCTGATCAAATCAAGAAGAACCCATCATTGGCCGGTAAAGATCTGGAAACAACCCGCATTGCTTGCGAGAAATTCAAAACGACACCCGTGTCTGTGTTCAATTTCATGGAGGGTACCCGTTTCACCTCTGCAAAACACGCCAGACAAAATTCTCCATTTAAGCATCTGCTCAAGCCGAAAGCCGGTGGGGCTGCATTTGTGCTTGGCAGCATGGGCAAACAAATGCATACGATGCTGGATATTACGATAGTTTATGCAGACAAAGAGAAAGAAATATGGGACATGCTTTGTGGCAGAGTAAATAAAGTGGTTGTGCATATCCGAAAAATTGAAATCCCAAAAGCGTTCCTTGGAAAAGATTACAGCAACGACCCTGATTTTAAGGAACAATTCCAGTCTTGGTTAAATACCTTATGGATTGAAAAAGATCAGCTGATTACTGAACTTAAAGCACAACACGGTATCTCCCACTAGTGTTACTAAGCCGGGCATAGCTATATCGATCAGACATTTACCCCCTCTTACCATCAATGCGAGGAGTGCACCACACTTCCTCGCCATTACCCTAGCAGCTAAAACCCACACACGCAGCACCTCTGCCCCTTACCATTACCCTGAAATGTAAGCACCCCTCCTAACCATTTAGAGCAATGATTAGCATGACAGCTACCAATCACCCCTAATCATTGCCAAGACACACCGCCACCTCGTCGCAATGCCCAGCCCCATCTTAGTCAGTACCGAGTACTCCTGATCATCATTACCGAGCCCCCTCCCGTCATTACCGACCCCCTCCCGTCATTACCGCGCAGGCGGTAATCCATTGTTTAAGAACAAACCACCCGCACAAGCAAAAAAAAACCGGCCTGGGTTAAACCCAGGCCGGTTTTTAATGACTTAGATTAAGCGAATACTATCGCTGACCAGAACGTCTCAATGCCGCTGGCGTAAAGTCAGCACTGGTGAACTTCTTGCTAAAGTTATATCTGAATGGCAATTCGTTTGCCAGACCAAATGCCACGTAACGCGAAGACAACAGATCATGAGTTACTTCAACGGTGGTGAATGGTGACTTAACATCATAGAAAAATTTGTTATGTGCTTCATAATGACGCCATAACTCACCACGACCATCAAAGTGATCGGCAACCATCACCGCCCAGGAATCTTCATCCACATACAAGGTACGTTTTGAATAAATATGGCGCTGGCCATCCTTAAGGGTACCGGTTACTTTCCATACACGATGTAACTCATAACGCATATATTTCTGATTCATATGACCCGCTTTCACGATATCTTTATATTTCAGATTACGGTCATCCAGATCATAGGAGTTATAAGGAATATATATCTCGGTTTTGCCTTCCAATTTCCAGTTATACCGGTCAGG
>JBFHPN010000469.1:0-2721 GCA_041592735.1 Oleiphilaceae bacterium
CATATAAGCGCTCAGCGTCTTTCTCGAGCCCGCTGATCGCCGTAGGCAGGATATTCACATCTGAAGGTCGAATGGCCTCATGCGCCTCCTGAGCGCCTTCCTTGCTTGAATAGATACGAGGTGCCTCAGGAACATATTCTTTGCCTAAGTGTTTTTCGACATAGTCTCGACACGTAGCGACAGCATCGACACTCAAATTCGTCGAATCTGTTCTCATATAAGTAATATAGCCAGCTTCATATAAGCGTTGAGCGAGCATCATGGTTTTCTTGACACTGAAACCCAAGCGTGTACTGGCAGCTTGCTGCAGAGTAGAGGTGATCAAGGGTGCATTAGGCTTGGAACTGGTAGGTTTATCTTCTCGCTTGGTGACCTTGAAGTTTTGTGCAGACAAGGCTTCAATATGCGACTTGATTTGTTCATTATTAACCGGCTTAAATGCTTGCCCCGACAACTTGCTAACCTGAAAGCGCGTCTCGGGGTGTTGGCTTGAATTCAGATCAGCAAATAACTCCCAGTATTCTTCAGGAATAAAGGCTCTGATTTCTTTCTCACGCTCGACAATCAAACGCACGGCAACAGATTGAACTCGCCCTGCAGACAACCCTCTTGCAACCTTTGCCCACAACAAAGGTGAAACCATAAAACCAACAACCCGATCAAGAAAACGGCGTGTTTGCTGGGCATCAACCCGGGACTGATCAAGCACCGAAGGGTCATCAAAAGCTTGTTTAATTGCTTTTTTGGTGATTTCGTTAAAAACCACACGCTTATAACGCTCGTCTGCACCACCAATCGCTTCTTTGAGTTGCCAGGCAATGGCCTCCCCTTCTCTATCCAAATCCGTTGCCAGATAAATCTGGTCGGCAGCTTTGGCTAGTTTTTTTAATTCTGCGACGACTTTTTCTTTTCCGGGAAGTATTTCATAACGCGCTTCCCAATTATGTTCAGGGTCAACCCCCATGCGCGCAATTAACTGCTCTTTAGCTTTACGTATACGATGCTGTTCTTTTTCTTCAGCAGACATTTTACGTGTTGCTGCAGCCTGCTTTGCCCTTTCCTGGGGCGAGCTTGTTGAGCTGGCGCCTGATGTCGGTAAATCACGTATATGACCCACACTGGATTTAACAATAAAATCATTACCAAGGTATTTATTAATGGTTTTAGCTTTGGCAGGTGACTCGACAATAACTAGGGACTTACCCATAACTCTCCAAAAACAGCATTAGTGATAAACAAAAAAGAAACAAAATCAACGTTAAATAGTATTTGCCTCAAAAAAATACAGCGCACATATATATTGATTTGTAGCCAATGGGTCAAGTGATTGCAATGTTTTTTTCCGATAATCGAATTAAATAGACGTGTTTTCTCAAGCATTTGCTAAACTCAAAAGGTCTTAAACCGGAATTTTTCAATATGATGACAACCTACATTCTAGGTGCAATTGCATTGGTATTAATTGGTTCTGTTACCGTAAGCGGTATTGTCTATGCAAGACAACAAGACTTGCAGAAGCGCAAGCAAATGGTCAGAAAACTTATTGCTGAAGCAGATGAAGCCATCGCTTTTCAAAGTTTGCTTTTAAAAATAGATGAACGCTTCGATATTCTCATCAAACTTCAGAACATTGTTGTCGCTGCATTAAAAAAAGCCCAGAAAATCACACCGGCAGATAAGATGATTCAGCATAATTTATCGACACAAGCAGCGCGTCTGGACGAGTTCAATCATAACAAACGTGAACAGCCCGTCGTTTGCTGGAGCACGTCCGATGCCGAACTTGTTCACTATCAGACACGCATCAGCCAACTATCAAAACTGTTAGATATCTATCGAAACAGAGGCGATCTAAGCATTGCCGAGCATCAAGCGATGCAAACCCAACTAAAAGAACTTCAGTTTAAGTTTACCCATAACAGCCTGCTATATCAGGCGGATACCTTTGCCGAACAAAATAACATAACGTCTTACCAGCTTTATATCAAACAGGCTATCCAGACTATTAGAAAATCAGATATGGCCGATGACGAAAAAAACACACGAATCAAGGAACTCAGCGAGCGGATAAATAGCGTCAAAGAAACAGGCCGAACAGAACAACTCCCCCCTTTCATCAAAATAAATTCAAGCAACGCGGCATAATTGCTCAAAAAAAAACCGCGGAAACATTCCGCGGTTTTTTTAGCCATTCACAGACTTATAAGCGTTCCCAAACCGTTGAAATACCCTGACCAAGGCCGATACACATGGTAGACACACCATATTTACCGCCTTTAGCTTCCATGATATTCAATAAGGTCGTGGAAATACGCGCACCTGAGCAACCAAGTGGGTGACCCAATGCAATCGCACCACCATTAAGGTTAACTTTGGTATCTTTAACATCCATCAGTTTAAGATCCTTCATTACAGGTAATGACTGGCCTGCAAAGGCTTCGTTCAATTCCCAGAAATCAATATCTTCAACAGTAAGACCAGCACGCTTCAGTGCTTTTTTCGTCGCCGGTACCGGGCCGTATCCCATGATAGCGGGATCACAACCTGCAACCGCCATAGAAACGATTCTTGCACGAGGCTTGAGACCAAGCGCTTCTGCTTTTTCTGCAGACATCAGAATCATAGCCGCAGCACCATCCGTTAACTGAGAAGAAGTACCCGCAGTAACTGTGCCGCCTTTTGGATTAAAGGCAGGCTTCAGTTGGCCAAGTGACTCAACCG
>JBFHPN010000470.1:0-2720 GCA_041592735.1 Oleiphilaceae bacterium
CTGGAGATTGAGAGCTTTACAGACGTCGGTGGCTTAGTGCGCCAGGATGAAAAAATTAAACCACAAGTGCTGGTGATCGATTCTGCGCATAATCTGTTTTTGGCGGAAGTGGGTCAGCTTAAAGCCTACAAAGCCTTGCTGGAGTGCATGAATGCGCATATTCAGAATGTTTTCTGGATGGTGGTGATGCATTCCCCCAGCTGGAATTATCTAAATTGTGTATATGCCAGAGAGCAACGCATCAGTAATGTATTTAAAATGCCTCGCTGGTCTCCGATGGATATTCGTAAGCTTATCTTATCCCGTCATCAGGGGGGGCGACGCCGGTTAAAATATAACGAGATGCTATTGTCTGCCGCTGCCAGTAGTGAATCCAGCAGTGTCAGGGCGGCAGATTCGCGCGTCTTCAATATCCTTTGGGAGCAGTGTGGCGGTAATCCGCTGGCAGCGATTGAGTTATGGTTGAATGCTGTGAAAGTGAAAGGGCGTGTGGCCGAGGTAGGTGTGCCTCAGCGACCGGCATCGAATTTATTGAATGGTCTGAAGGATGATTTGTTTTTTGTGTATACCGCGATCGTGGTGCATTCAGAACTATCTACCTCTGAAATCATGCAAGTGACGCACTTTTCGGAACCCGTGGTGCGACATGCTCTAAAACAGGGAATCAATTTAGGCATGATTATTCGAGATGATTCCAAACGCTACAAGGTTGACCCTTATTGGTATGGCACCTTGTCCGGATTTTTGCATCGTAAAAACATGTTGTGGGACTAAGAGGGGGAATCAGCAATGGACGGTCAGGCATTGAATGATCTATCGGCCATCAGTGAGTTGTTTAATTTCACGAAGGTGATGATGCTGTTGGCAGGCATGGTGGTTGTCTGGATTGTCAACAAAGTCGTGCGCAACCTTTGTGAAGCTCTTATGGTATCGTTGCCGTCAAGACGATTCCTGATCCTGCAACTGGGTACACTGTTTACCTTTGTCTGGTATTTTGTCGGTACCTATTGGTTGATTGCCGGCATTATCCAGCCGCCAAAAGAAATGTTGCTGGCCGTGGGAGGTAGTGCGGCGGTAGCCACCGGTATTGCTTTGAAGGATGTCGTGGCGTCAATTATTGCCGGAGTGATTCTGTTGTTTGATCGGCCTTTTCAGGTGGGTGATCGCGTTAGCTTTAATGATACCTATGGTGAAATAGTCAGTATTGGTTTGCGTTCGGTGCGCTTAATAACACTGGATGACAGCCTGGTGACGATCCCGAACTCCCGGTTTATCACAGAAGTCGTGTCCAGTGGTAACTCTGGCGCCTTGGATATGATGGTGGTTTGTGACTTTCACGTTGCGCTGGATGCCGATATAGATCTGGCCCAGAACCTCATTCACGAAGTGGTCATGACCAGCCGATTTGCTTATTTAAAAAAACCGGTAGGTTTTGTCTTAAGTGAGGTGATCGTGGCTGAACGCCTGGCGATACAAATTCGAGTAAAGGCCTATGTGCTGGATGTACATTATGAAAAGGCCTTCCAAACCGACATCGTCAAGCGCGTGACACGCTTGTTTACCGAGAACAAGATAGCCAGACCTCTGCGAGAATACCAGTCTAAAATCGCCGCTGCCGGAGAGGCTTGAAACAAAAAAGCTTTTTGCTTGGTAGTGGCCTGTTATTTTTTCTGTGTAGCGATAAGGAAAACGAAATGCAAGAATCTGCAGAGCGTGAGCAATCTGCCTGGTCGGTGTTCATCATCTTTTTACGTCTCGGTTTAACGTCTTTTGGCGGGCCGGTTGCGCACCTGGCGTATTTCCGCAGTGAATTTGTGGTCCAAAGAAAATGGTTGAGTGAATCCGCTTATGCTGATCTGGTGGCACTGTGCCAGTTTTTACCGGGGCCGGCGAGCAGCCAGGTAGGCTTGTCGCTAGGTTTAATGCGTGCCGGTTACCGGGGAGCATTAGCCGCCTGGGCTGGTTTTACCCTGCCTTCTGCGCTGGCACTGATGGCTTTGGCGATGGGAATTGGCGCTTACGGGGATGTGTTGCACTCAGGCTTGTTACAGGGTTTGAAGGTGGTTGCTGTGGCCGTTGTGGTGCAGGCTTTGTGGGGCATGGCCAAAAACCTGTGTCCCGACACGCAACGAAAAACCATGATGTTATTATCCGCTGGATGTGTGCTGTTGATACCCTCGGTATGGACTCAATTAGTGGTCATTGTGCTGGCCGGCTTGGCGGGCCTTTATCTTTTTAAGCCGGAGAATACTGCTACCTCCGCTCCGCTTACGCTAAGTGTCGGCACCCGGGCCGGTGTTATTTCGCTCCTGCTGTTTATGCTTTTGTTGGCCGGATTGCCGTTATTGGCATTATGGGTTTCAAACCCCGTGCTGGCGGCAGTGGATGCCTTTTACCGATCGGGCTCGCTGGTGTTTGGTGGTGGGCATGTCGTTTTACCCTTACTGCATGCCGAAGTTGTGGCTCCTGGCTGGGTAAGTGATGATGTCTTCTTAGCGGGTTATGGCGCAGCGCAGGCTGTGCCTGGGCCATTGTTTACATTCTCGGCGTTTCTGGGGGCATCCATCGTGGATATGCCGGCGCCCTGGATAGGTGCTTTGCTATGTCTGGTGGCGATCTTCATTCCTTCATTTTTATTGGTGATTGGCGTGTTGCCCTTCTGGGTCAGGTTGCAGGGGTATAGGCCTGCACGCGCTGCCTTACAGGGTATCAATGCAGCC
>JBFHPN010000471.1:0-2717 GCA_041592735.1 Oleiphilaceae bacterium
CATGTCGGTATCGCTCAACGGCGTGGGTGAAGATAGTGCCCCGAGTAGCACGCTGGCCTCAATCAGCATTCCGGTTTTATGTCTGTGCATGGTTTCCAGGGCCTGAAGGTCAAGGGTTTTTCCTACTGAGTCGAAGTCCAGCGCTTGCCCGAATACCATACCCTTTGGTCCACTGGCTTTTGCCAGGCACTGAATCATGCGAAGCCTGATGTCACTGCTCAGCGTCGTGCAATCACTGATTAGCTCGAATGCCATGGCTTGCAATGCGTCTCCGGCTAAAATAGCCGTGGCTTCGTCGAATGCAATATGGCAGGTTGGTTTACCTCGCCGCAAGCTGTCGTTATCCATGGCGGGAAGGTCATCATGGATCAGTGAATAGGCGTGAATAAATTCGACAGCGCAAGCGGCTGGTAATGCTTGATGTATCTGTGCACCCACACATTTTCCTGTCGTTAGGGTAAGCAGGGGGCGTATGCGTTTTCCTCCTAGCAGTGTGCTGTAGGTGATCGCATCAGCCAGACGTGAATCGTTGATCAAATGGTTGTGCAACGCTTCTTTGAGCGCGCTATCAATAACATTCAGATAATTTTTGAAGAAGGAAGGGGTGGAGACAGTAACCGTTGTCATTGAAGATCCTGTATCGGGATTATTTATCTGTTGGTTCAATAAATTCATCTAACTGGTAGGTCTCATCCTTAGGGGTAAGTTTGGCAACACGTTGTTCAGCCTGCTTTAAGGTGCTCTGGCATTGACGGGTAAGCTTGATGCCTTGCTCAAACGCGCCAAGCGATTCCTCAAGTGTGAGTTGCCCTTGCTCCATCTTATTGACGATTTCTTCTAATTGATTGAGTGAGGCTTCGAAGTCGAAGAGGGTATCGCTGTTTGACATAAAATTCTCTCAAAAAAAATACTAAAAGCAGGAACTTTCTTTAAATACGACTAAACTAAACATTAATTCAATAAAGAGAAAAGCAGTAAGCACTTGCCCGATAGTCAATCATCTCTTAAAAAACCAAATTATTAAGCGGGGAAAGTATAGCGCTTGAGCCCCTGCTATTGAAGGCGTTTAATAATTTTTTGGGAGATAATGACGCTGCATGAACATTAGCCGACAGCTTAGAAAAAAATGTTTTAGGAGTTACCTGTGGATTTAGCAACCCTTATTGGCTTGATTGGTGGCTTTGCAGTTATTGCCTTTGCGATGACCCTGGGTGGCGGCATTGGTATGTTTGTCGATGTGCCTTCCATCTTGATCGTGTTTGTAGGGTCTTTTATTGTTTTAATGATGAAGTTCAATCTTGGCCAGTTTTTAGGTGCTGGCAAGACGGCAGCAAAAGCCTTTATGTTTAAACTGGACTCTCCTGAAGAAATTATTACTCTGGTTGTAGAATTGGCGGATGCTGCCCGAAAAGGTGGGCTTTTGTCTCTTGAAGGTAAAGAAATCAAGAACGAATTTCTTGCCAGAGGTATCGGTTTGCTGATTGATGGTCATGATGAAGATGTGGTTAAAACCGTCCTGACCAAAGATAAAAATATGGCTGTAGAGCGACATAAAGTGGGTGCCAGTGTCTGGTCCGCATTAGGCGACCTTGGTCCGGCAATGGGGATGATCGGTACCTTGATCGGTCTGGTTGCGATGTTGTCGAATATGGATGACCCAAAATCAATCGGCCCTGCGATGGCGGTGGCCTTGTTAACGACTCTATATGGCGCCATGCTTGCGAACATGGTGGCCATTCCTTTTGCAGATAAACTCAAATTGAGAATGGCAGAGGAAGAGTTGATCAAGAAGATGTCTATCGATGCCGTTCTGGCGATACAGGCGGGTCAGAATCCCCGTGTTATTGAGGGTATGCTTAGAACTTATCTGTCAGAAGGTAAACGCGCGAAACCGGAGGAATAGCCTGGGACGATCAACAGGTTTCAGGTTGTAAATATTTATTCGGGCTCAACATAGTCAAGGTTAATGTATCCAAGGTTAATTTTTTTGCATGAGTGATGAAGAAGAGAAAGATTGCGACTGCGTCCCGGGGCTCCCCGCCTGGATGGGGACCTTCGCCGATTTGATGTCATTATTGATGTGTTTTTTCGTCTTGTTGTTATCACTCGCAGAAATGGATGTCCTTAAGTTCAAGCGTCTTGCAGGTTCCATGCGCGAAGCGTTCGGCGTGCAGAATCAGGTAGATGTCAATGCGGTTCCAAAGGGGACCAGTATCATTGCCCAGGAGTTTTCTCCCGGGAAACCAGACCCTTCACCGATTAAAATCGTAATGCAGCAAACAGTGGATGCGGATCAGCAGACCCTCCAGGTGTTGTGCGATGCGGCTATCGAAAAGGCAGTTGCTGAAGCGTGTGATGAGGGGACGGATCAGGCTGAAGATAAAAAACAACAGGTCTCCGACTTTATTTCCAAGCAGATAAAGGAAATGGAGCAGGAGGCTGAGTCTAAAGCAGAAGAAATTGCAGAAAAATTGCAGGCTGAAATATCCAAGGATATGGTTCAAATAGAAACTAAAGGGCGAAAGATTATTCTCCGGATTCAGGAAAAAGGTGCCTTTGCTTCGGGCTCAGCCCGTCTGGAAGATGACTTTATCCCGGTGCTCTTTAAATTGATCAGTATACTTGCCAAAATTGAAGGGCAAATCAATATCGAAGGCCATACTGACAATGTGCCGATTAAAACGGCGATGTTTCCCTCAAACTGGGATTTATCGGTA
>JBFHPN010000472.1:0-2712 GCA_041592735.1 Oleiphilaceae bacterium
ATCTTCTCGATTCGCCTCACGCGCAATGAATTCATTCAAATTACGCATAAACCAGCTAATATCATGCAAACGCTCCCGCCAGACTTGCACATACTGATCAAGCAATTCATTTTCAACATCGGTTAATTGATGACCTGAACGGTATTTCTGAGAGAATCTATTACCCGCATATAACGCATGCCAACGCTCTATTACCTCTGACCTGTCCCAGATTTGAGCTTCATCACGTCTAACACGCAACACAAGGTGGGTATGATTTGTCATCACACTAAAAGCGCATAAGTCAATTGCAAATACACCGACCAGCTTATAGAGCCTATCTTCAACCCATTGCCTGCGATGCTCATAATTTTGGCCGCTGTAACTATCCACACCACACAAAAAGCTTCGTCTCACACAGCGCGAAACGCAATGATAGTAAGATGTTGCATCTAATGACACCTGAGCACTCCTTGCTTTGGCCATGACATAATCTCCTTTTATGATACTGGTTAGATATACAGCTAAAGCTTCCCTCCTTTAAACATAGATGTCAAGCGTTAAAGTGGGTGTCACGATAAAAACGATAAAAAGAAAAGATAAAAAATGGTGGGTCTCGATTTAAAAGCGGGTGTCTGGATAAAAAGAAAGATAATGAAGGGTGGGTGTCTATGTAAAAAACTTATAAGACGGTGGATTTATCCGTCTTATAAATAGATCGTCGGATTAGTAAATGAGCATTGGATTATTTGTAGTACGCATTTTCTGTGACGGAATGATCGGTGGAGTCTTTAACGCCTGTAAGCTCGGGGATGACTTCTAATAGGCGTTTTTCAACACCATCTTTTAATGTAATGGAAACGGCACTGCAGCCCTGGCAGCCACCACCGAATTTTAGAATTGCGATATTATCCTCGGTAAGAGTAACCAATGAAACCTCACCACCGTGGGATGCTAATCCGGGATTAATGTCCGTCACCAGGATATATTTAATGCGATCCTCTAATGATGAGTTTTCATCTATTTTGGGCATCTTAGCATTGGGGGCTTTAATAGTAAGCTGGCCGCCCATTTTTTCTTCTGCATAATCCACAAAGGCTTCATCGAGAAAAGGGACACTTTTCTTTTCAAGATACAGATTGAAACCCTCAAGCTGCATGACTTCATCATCTTCTACCACATCGTCTGGCTGACAATAGGCCAAACAAGTTTCAGCGTTCTTGGTCCCAGGCTGAGTCACAAACATTCGCACCCCCATGCCCGATGAATCCTGATTAGAAACCAGTTTAGCAAGATAACGCTGAGCGGATTCTGAAACTGTTACCATAATAAAAAATGCCTCATGACTTTTAATTGTTATTATTCTACGATTTTTATTGCGAAGACGAAAGCCTTAGTATTTTACTCAAGTAATAATCAATCTATATCAAAATATTTCAATATACTTTTAATTACTTTAGAATAACGCCTTCCCGACAGGAATGACACGCTCGCTTTGATTGAATTCAGCATAAATTCTAAACAATCAGTCAAGGTGCTTGAAAAAGTGTTATAATCTGCCGCCCATTTTTTACTCATTTATAGGTAAGGTTTTTGATGTCTGATTTAGCCACTCGAATTCGTCAGTTATATCAAGCGTTAGAAGCGCGCATTCTAATTCTTGATGGCGCAACAGGCACCATGATTCAGCAACTTCAATTCGATGAGCAGGATTATCGAGGCGAGCGCTTCAATGACTACCCTTCTGAAATAAAGGGTAATAATGACCTGCTCTGTTTAACTCAACCGAAGTCTATTGCCAACATTCATAAACAATACCTGGACGCCGGTGCAGATATTATTGAAACGAATACGTTTAACTCAACACGTATTTCTCAGGCCGACTATGGCATGCAGTCACTTGCTTACGAATTAAATGTTGAGGCTGCGCGCATTGCCCGCGAACAAGCAGATTTAAAAACAGCAGAAACGCCAGATAAACCCAGATTTGTTGCCGGTGTAATTGGCCCGACTTCGCGTACAGCATCTATCAGCCCTGATGTGAATGATCCGGGTTATCGTAATGTCACCTTTGAAGAACTGTACGAAAACTATTACGAAGCAACCGAAGCCCTGATTAAAGGCGGCGCTGATATCATAATGATCGAAACGATCTTTGATACCTTAAATGCTGAAGCTGCTATTTATGCGGTGGAACAATATTTTGAAGACAGCGGCTTTAAACTGCCAATCATGATCTCGGGCACGATTACGGATGCCTCAGGGAGAACACTTTCAGGGCAAACGGCTGAAGCCTTCCAGATATCGGTAAAACATTGTAAGCCTTTAAGCATCGGTTTTAACTGTGCACTCGGTGCGGATGCTTTACGACCATATATTGAAGAATTATCAAATAAATCAGAAACCTACGTCAGTGCTCATCCAAATGCGGGCCTTCCCAATGAATTTGGTGAATACGATCAGACAGCCGAAGAAATGGCCGCTATCGTCGAATCCTTTGCTAAAGACGGCTTAATCAATATTATTGGGGGCTGCTGCGGCTCCACTCCCGCGCATATTGCGGAAATAGCGAAACGCATGCAGCAATATGCGCCTCGTAAAATTCCAACGCTGCCACCCAAATTCAAACTTTCTGGATTGGAAGCTTTTGTCGCCGACGAGAACTCTCTATTTATCAATGTCGGTGAACGTACCAACGTTACCGGTTCCAAGCGTTTTCTGCGATTGATTAAA
>JBFHPN010000473.1:0-2711 GCA_041592735.1 Oleiphilaceae bacterium
CCGTGGAACAACCAGGCATTGGCGCTTATCTCGCTGCGGGTGCACCTTGGGATTTTTCCGCATTCCAGCGTCAACCTGCCAAACCTGCACCTCGTTTGGGTGAGCAAACGGATGAAGTGCTGGCCGATGTTGTCGGATTGAGCAGCGCCGAAATCGGACGTTTGCATGATGCCGGTGTGGTCGCCGGACCGGGCGCTTAAAATAAGCGGGGCTTATCCCCCGTTTACCACATCTTATTGGGTTTAGGCATATGTCTGGCAATAGCCTGTTGACATCAACAGTGGTAGAATGCCGCCCAATATTTTCTCAGTATAGAATCCGAATTACATGAAAGAATCCTTGTTAGCCCGGCTTGATACCATGTGTGAGCGCTATGAAGAGCTTGCTGCATTATTAAGTTCACCTGATGTTATTTCTGATCAGACTAAATTTCGTGAATATTCGAAAGAATATTCCGAACTTGAAGATCTGGTGAAGTGCTATGACAAATATAAAGCTGCCCAAGAGGATATCGAAGAAGCCAAAATCCTGATGAGTGATGGCGATCTGGATATGCGTGAAATGGCTGAGGAGGCCTGGAAAGAAGCCCGAAGCAACCTTGAAGTGCTGGATCTGGAACTGCAGACCTTATTACTGCCCAAGGATCCTAACGACGGCCGCAACGTGTTTCTGGAAATTCGTGCGGGAACAGGCGGGGATGAAGCAGCCATTTTTTCGGGCGATTTATTTCGCATGTATTCACGTTATGCTGAACGACGTCGCTGGAAAGTCGAAGTCGTGAGCGAAAGCCTGGGTGAGCATGGGGGTTATAAAGAAATTATTGTGCGCCTGGAAGGTAATGATGTATACGGAAATTTGAAATTCGAGTCCGGTGCGCATCGTGTTCAGCGGGTCCCGGAAACGGAATCTCAAGGGCGTATTCATACCTCTGCATGCACCGTTGCTGTTATGCCCGAAGTAGATTCCGTAGATGATATCGAAATCAATAAAGCAGATTTGAAAGTCGATACCTTCAGAGCTTCCGGAGCAGGTGGTCAGCACGTAAACAAAACAGATTCTGCAATTCGTATTACCCATCTGCCAACCGGTGTGGTTGTCGAGTGTCAGGATGAACGTTCCCAGCATAAAAACCGTGCACGTGCGATGTCTCTGCTGCATGCTAAATTGCTGAGTGCAGAACAAGAAGCGGCGCACAAAGAAATGTCGGACCAACGTAAAAGTCTGGTTGGAAGTGGTGATCGCTCAGAACGCATTCGCACCTACAACTTCCCGCAAGGCCGCATGACCGACCACCGAATTAACCTCACATTATACAAGTTGTCGGAAGTGATGCAGGGCGACCTGGATCAGGTGATCCAACCCTTGCTCAGAGAGTATCAGGCAGAGCAGCTTCTCAGAATATCGGAATAAACCGATGCCAGGAAATGGACATAATGGAGATAATGGCAGAGAGAGTGGAGTCAGAACCCCTGAATCTGACCCCCTTATCTCTGACCCCCTTTCCTTATCCATTGCACAAGCACTGCAAACACATACTCAGCTTAACTCGGATAGCGCAAGGCTCGATGTAGAATGCTTGCTTTGTCATGTGCTCTCTTGTGAGTCAGCGTATTTACGTACCTGGCCAGAAAAACACTTAACGCAGGATCAGTCCAGCTTATTCTTCACGCTCTTGGAACGCCGGCAAAGAGGTGAACCTATCGCTCATATCTGTGGTAAGCGTGCATTCTGGACGCTCTCCTTAAAAGTGACGCCGGATACCCTTATCCCGCGGCCGGATACTGAAATACTGATTGAACAGATACTTGATTTACCGCTACCCTCTAATGCAAATGTACTTGATCTGGGCACCGGCACAGGTGCCATTGCTCTGGCGCTGGCCAGCGAGCGACCAGACTGGCAGATACAGGCTTGTGATTTCCGCGCCGAGATCGTCCGGCTCGCTCAAGAAAACGCTGCACACCATCAGCTGGGTCAGGTTCGTATTTTCCAGAGTGACTGGTTTAGTGCAGTAGGTGCAGAACAGTTTGAATTGATTGTCAGTAATCCACCCTATATCGATCCCGAAGACCAGCATCTTAACGAGGGCGATGTTCGCTTTGAACCGCATTCAGCCTTAACGGCTAAAAATAAGGGATTGGCGGATCTGACACGGATTATTCAACAGGCTCCCGGTTATCTTAAAGAGGGGGGCTGGCTGGTCCTGGAGCATGGTTATGATCAAGCGCTTGCAGTGCAGAGCCTTTTTAAGGAAAACGGCTTTCATAGTATTCACACCAAAAAAGACTATGGCCAGCAGGATCGTATGACCATGGCACGTTATTCTTTGACCAGATAAAAAACTAGCTGACAGGATAAACCGCATGACACGCGAATACAGCACCGAACTTAGCGATCAGGAATTAATGCGTTATAGCCGACAGATTATGTTGCCTAAATTTGATGTGGCCGGACAGCTGGCGCTGAAAAACGCACATGTTTTAGTGATAGGCGTGGGAGGATTAGGCAGCCCGGCTGCACTTTATCTGGCTGCAGCAGGTATCGGTCGCTTAACCATTATTGATCATGATGTGGTCGACATCTCCAATCTTCAGCGTCAGGTGATCCATGATGAATCGTCTGTTGGTATACCCAAGGTAGAGTCTGCCAAATCACGCTTGAAGCAAATAAATCCGCTAGTAGAGGTGAATACGATCGCCCAGCGCCTGGAG